>NZ_JBFOKR010000007.1:0-227992 GCF_047246645.1 Ferdinandcohnia jepli | reverse complement strand
CAGCTATGTACTTACCGCTACCAGGTCGTACTAGGGACTTTCACCCGTTAGAGTTCGCCCATGCTGGGCGAACAAAACAGACGCTAACATTTATTTAGCGTCTGTTACTTCATTATTGTATAGGTAAAAACGAAACCTTCCATACTCCATTTGGATCTCTAATCATTGAAAACCATTGCTCTCCATTTTCATTTCTAAAATGAATATACCCTTCATCTTCGTCTATCTCATTCCATGTACCAGCACCAAGGCCAGAAAGCTGCTTTATGATATTTACAATGTTTGGTGGATCCTTTTCCCAATCTTTTCTTTGTTGATCAAGATTCCAAAGAACCCTGTCCTCCCGAGTGGTATATAAAGCATAATTAGTCTCTATGTCATTATCGAGTTGAGCATGTATATACATTTTAGCTATACTTATCGGATGAGCATTTCGCAGAACTTCAGGATTTTGTTCCTTCTTAAACTCTTTATATAAAACCTCTTCCTCTTCTGTTAATTCAAGGTCTTTCAGTGATGTATTATCCTTATTAGGGGTTATATCATATTCAGAAAAACCATCTTCGTTTAAAGTTACGTTAAATACATTTCCATCTTTTCCATAGTAAAGATCCATTCGCAGTGCTTTACCATATACAGACCATCCAATATTGAGTATCACTCCAACCTGTTGATTTTTCAGCATTCCGATATCAATATCTGGAGTGAATTCTCCTTCCTGATTATCACTACCATAAAAATGATACATCCAGTCTTCAACAGTACCATCGTGATCAAAGTTAGGATTAACGCCTTCCGTATAAGCGGAACCAAATCTATTAACTGCCTCTTCTTTTGTAATTCCTAACTCCATCATTTCTTCAATGCCCTTAGCCTTTAAGTTGATAGCCTGTTTTCGGTTTTCTTCAGGATCAAACTTATCCAATGGCGCATAAATTAGGAAGTTATTTTCATCCTGTAAATCTAAATGTATATGGTGAGTTTTCACCTGATTATTTTGTTCATAGGTAAAAACAATTTCATAACTTTGCTCTCCTAAACTTCTTACAACATATTCAAGCTTTAAAGAATTTTCATCAAATCCTTCATAAAACTCTAATAGTACAGGTATCTCTTTTTCTGGATTCGCAGCGAAAAACACTCTATTTTCAAGGTACTTTTGATCCTTAACACGTAATGCTTCAAAGAAATAAACTACTGTTTTACTAGCCTCTTCTACCTTCGTTTGCTCAAACACCTCGTCATAAAGAGTTTTATACGCAGTATTCTCAGCTATCAATGCATCAAAGTTCGGATTTACTTCATTTGAATCATCAGGTGTTTTAACGGTTTCAGTAGGTACCTCACCTTGATTGGGCATATCGTTAGACAAGAACGACACTGTAATAACCGAAAACAATAAGATTGCCATCAATGCAGGTACTAGCACCCGAAAACGTAGTAACCACCCTCTGTTACCAGTATTCTTATATCGTCCTTCCAACAATGAAGCTTTTAACTCTTTAGCAAATACAGGATTTGGCTCAAGATCAGGCCGATTCCGTAAAGGTTCTAACCATTTTTCATCATTAAGATTGTTCACTTTTTAGTCCCCACCTTTCTTCATACGAATGGACATTCTTCTTCATTTGTTGAAGTGCTCGATGGTAATCTACACGTACCTTTGTTTCACTACATCCCATTATTTCAGCAGTTTCTTTTATTGTTAAATCCTTTAACCCGCGTAAAATCATGACAGTACGAAACTGGGGTTTTAATTTTAATAGAGCCTCTTGCAGCTCTGACCATTCATTTTTTTGTATCGTTTGAGCCTCTGGCGTCTTTTCATCAGATGCTTTTTCATAAATCCAATCAGGTAAATAATGAACAAATTTTTGCTTTCTTTTTAAATCAATCGCCGTGTTTTTTACAATTGAAAAGATCCACGTCTTAAGCCTCTCTGGATTATTTAGTGAACCGAGGTGCTTCATTACCTTAATAAAGGTTTCCTGCGTAATATCTTCAGCCTCTTGCCGATTATTCGTATAGTAAAGCGCAAAATGATATACATCTCGGTAATAGGTATCATAAATGTCTTCAAAATTAAACATCTCCGAATCCATTTCTCTCGCCTCCAATCAGTAATAAGACGTGTATATAGCAATCTTGTTTCAAGGAAATAATAATTTTTTTATTATCACCTCTACATTACCCATAAATCGTTGTTTCTCCTGCTTTTAAATAAAGAATATATGGTAAAATTAGTTATTAATATTGAAATTAGGAGGCTCTCCAATGAAGTCTTTAATCTTTTTTTGTTTTACACTTTTTCTCTTTATTACTTTGGTCGGTTGTGGGGGTGCAAGTAATGAACCAGTGCAAAGCGGCAGCACAGCTACCATGAATGCCGAAATTACCAAAGAGGACCTTGTTTATCGGCTTGTTTCAGATAAAGATTCATATCAAGAAGGAGAGAAAGTCAAAATTCACGCAGAATTAGAGTATATTGGAGAGCTCGATTCAATAACAATCTATCATGCTGCATCTCCTTTTTATTTTGATATTACCGAAAAGTCACGAGGTTATGAAATTGAATATGCCATGAATGAGCCCTTGTTATCTACGACGTTACAAAAAGGGGAACCATATCGTGAAGAGTATGTAAAAAGCGGTGGATTTAGTGACCAAGATCCCCCGGATTATGTAAGCTTTATGAAGCGATTTTTTGAAGAAGAAGGTTTCCCAGTTGGGCAATATGAAATAAACGGTAGTGCTCGTTTTTATACTGGAGAAAACGAAAAAAAGGATTATACCATAGAGGCACGAATTAGTTTTAACGTTAATTAAAAGAGCATCGTTTCCGATGCTCTTTTTTCTCTATCCTCTTAAAATGCGTTCTGCGTTTCTTACCCGCTCTTCTGTAGGAGGTTCTACTCCCTTTAGTTTATACTCTAAACCAAGGCTTTCCCATTTGTAGATTCCTAGTTTATGGTATGGAAGGATTTCTATTTTTTCTACGTTACCTAGAGTTTTGATGAACTCTGAAAGTTTAGTAAGATCCTCGTCATTATCACTAATGGTTGGAACCAACACGTGACGCACCCAAACCGGTACCTTTTTATCAGATAGATATTGTGCAAAATCTAGGATATGTTCATTACCCATTCCTGTTAATTCTTTATGTTTAACAGTATCGATTTCCTTAATATCTAAAAGAATTAAATCAGTTAAAGTAAGCAGTTCCTCTAAACGCTCAATAAAATGTGGAGTACGATTAAAGCATCCACCAGAACTATCAATCGTTGTATGAATCCCTAATTTTTTACATTCCTTAAATAACTCAATTAGGAAATCTACCTGTAGCAACGGTTCACCACCGCTTACCGTTACTCCACCATTTGATGCTTGGAAAAAGGGAAGATACGTTTTAAGATCATTGATAATTTCTTCCACAGACATTTCCTTCCCAATATTTAGTTTCCAAGTATCAGGGTTGTGACAAAACTGGCAGCGGAGCAAACACCCCTGTGTAAATATGACGTAACGTAAGCCTGGTCCATCTACTGTGCCACACGTCTCAATGGAATGAATGCGTCCGTTCATGCTGTCGTCCTCCTTACATTTTACTGAAGATTTTTGTTACATACTTTCATGGAAAGTCCGGTTAATTACATCTATTTGTTGTTCTCTTGTTAGTTTAATAAAGTTTACTGCATATCCAGAAACACGGATCGTTAATTGTGGATATAATTCTGGATGTTCCATTGCGTCAAGTAAGGTTTCTCTGTCAAATACGTTTACGTTTAAGTGATGACCTTTTTTGATTGCATATCCATCTAGTAAACCTGCAAGGTTACTAATTCTTGCTTCTTCTTCTCTACCTAATGCTTTAGGAACAATTGAGAATGTATTAGAAATACCATCTAATGCATATTCATATGGTAATTTTGCAACTGAGCTTAGTGAAGCAAGTGTACCTTTTGTATCACGTCCGTGAAGTGGGTTTGCACCAGGTGCAAATGGTTCTCCAGCTTTACGTCCATCAGGTGTATTACCAGTTTTCTTACCATACACTACGTTAGAAGTGATTGTTAAGATAGATTGAGTGTGTACTGAATTACGGTATGTTTTGTGCTTTTTAATTTTGTTCATAAAGCGTTTTACAAGCTCAACCGCAATATCATCTACACGATCGTCGTTGTTTCCGTATTTAGGGAAGTCTCCTTCGATCTCGTAATCTACAACAATACCATTTTCATCACGGATTGTTTTTACCTTTGCAAATTTGATTGCGCTTAGTGAATCCGCAACAACTGATAATCCCGCAATACCACAAGCCATTGTACGAAGGATTTCTCGATCATGAAGAGCCATTTCTAAACGCTCATAGCTGTATTTGTCATGCATATAGTGAATGACATTTAACGTATTTACATATAATCCAGCTAACCATTCAAGAACGACATCATATTTTTGAATTACTTCTTCATAGTCTAGATACTCTGAAGTAATCGGTGCAAATGAAGGTCCAACTTGTATTTTTAGTTTTTCATCAATACCACCGTTAATTGAATATAATAATGCTTTCGCAAGGTTCGCTCTAGCACCGAAGAACTGCATTTGCTTACCAATTGTCATTGCAGATACACAGCAAGCAATACCGTAGTCATCTCCATATGTTTCACGCATGATATCATCGTTTTCATACTGGATTGAACTAGTCTTGATAGACATCTTAGCACAATACTTTTTATAGCTCTCTGGTAAGTTTACTGACCAAAGTACTGTTAAGTTCGGCTCTGGTGCTGGTCCTAAGTTATCCAATGTATGCAAGAAACGGAATGAGTTCTTAGTTACTAATGGACGACCATCCTGTGCTACGCCACCAAGAGATTCTGTAACCCAGGTTGGATCCCCACTAAATAGCTCGTTATAATCAGGAGTTCTTGAGAACTTCACTAGACGTAGTTTCATTACAAAGTGGTCAACAATTTCTTGTGCTTCTTCTTCAGTTAGTACACCATTTTGAATGTCTCTTTCAATATAAACGTCTAAGAAAGTTGACACACGACCAAGGCTCATTGCCGCACCATTTTGCTCCTTAATCGCAGCTAAATATGCGAAATATAACCATTGGAATGCCTCTTTGGCATTTGTTGCAGGCTCAGATATATCGTAGCCATAAGAAACCGCTAATTGTTTTAGTTCTTGTAGAGCTCGGATTTGTTCTGAAGTTTCTTCACGGTCACGAATTACATCATCTGACATAGCTCCGTTACCTATTAATTCTAGGTCTTTTTTCTTTTCTTCAATTAAACGGTCTACACCATAAAGTGCTACTCTGCGGTAGTCACCGATAATTCTTCCACGGCCATACGCATCTGGAAGACCAGTCACGATACCTGCTTTTCTAGCCAACTTCATTTCAGGAGTATATGCATCAAACACACCTTGGTTATGTGTCTTACGATATTCTGTAAAGATTTTTACGATTTCTTGATCAATTTCAAATCCATATGATTTTGCTGAATCAACAGCCATACGAATTCCACCAAAAGGCTGTAAAGAACGTTTAAAGGGTTTATCAGTTTGAACTCCAACTACTTTTTCTTTTTCTACATCTAAATATCCAGGTCCGTGAGAAGTAATTGTAGATACTACTTTCGTATCCATATCAAGAACTCCACCATTATCACGTTCTTGCTTTGTTAACTCCATTACTTGATCCCAAAGCTCCAATGTATGGGTTGTTGGACCCGCTAGAAACTCATCATTTCCTGTGTACACAGTAAAGTTTTGTAAAATGAAATCACGTACATCAATTTCCTTCTGCCACTTACCGTCTTTAAAACCATTCCATGCTCTCATTATAAGGACCTCCATAAAAGGGTATTTAAATACATTAATATTGTTCATAACTGAACAAACTTTATCTACAAATTCATCATACACCCGTTCGAGTTCTTTTGCATGTGATTTTCTTCACATATGGTATAAATTAATATTTTGGTAACAATTCTTTCAAAAATTGTTCAAGACTGAAAGTTTAGAAGGTTTTTACGTCTTACATATTATAAGTGAAATTGTGATTGAAAAGTACTATATAAATATGGGAAAAAGGAAAACTAACGAAGGTTGAAAGGAAATGTATAAAAAGGAAAAAACGAGAAAATAAATTTCTCGTTTTTTATAATAATTATAGCCACTCACCGTATTTTTGAAGACTTTCGTTTTGAGTATATTCATCTGTTTTTCGAATAAGGTCTACAACTGTTGGCATATCTAATTTTCGAATAAGTTCTTCTAAGGCAAGTACTCCCGATTGAGCAAATTTTTCACGTTCTTCCTCTGATGTTAGAAGAGGTGTTACTAAGTGATCGGATGCTTTATCAAAGTAAGAACCAATTGCACCTGACTGTAATGCATATTTTCCGAGTTGGTTACCTGGATTTTTACCCATGCCAGCTAACATGTTTTGTACATCATAGGTTACTGAATCTGATACGGGTACATTTAATGGAACATCTTCTAATCTTCCAAGGATTTTATAAGCACCAATACTCATATCGTTAAACTTTTCCATAAATGAGTAACTTAAATCTTCAACAGTATCAACTATTTTTACCATGTCCATATAAAGAATTGGAACTTTGGTTTCTTCAAAGAAGTCACGAACCATTCCACTTAGTGTTATGTGAGCAGGACCATGGCAAGTTACATACACTTGTCTTCTAAAACCTTGTTTTAAAAGTGATTTTGCTATAGCTTCTAAATATCTCATTCCCTCTTTAACACTTATATTAACTGTTCCACGAGCCATCGCTGTCCCACCAGAAAAGAAATATGGGAGATTGTGAAGAACAAGTCCGTTTGTTGCTTCTGCCATTTTTAAAGCAACAGCCTCAGCAAAAACCGTCTCAGCATCAAGTGGTAATGCTCCATGTGTTTCAGTTACACCAACAGGTACAAAAATTAAATCATTGCTTTGTAGGTATTCTTCAACTTCCCCGTTTGTACATTTTGATAAAAACCGAGTTCTCATTTTATAACACCTCTTTTTAACTATTGGACAATACATTTTTCATTAAATTTCTGATCATCTTTTATTAGTTTGCAGTTCGTCTTTCTTTTAATGTATCGTACATTTCTTGTGATTTCGCATTATTTAAATTAAAAATAAACGCTATACCGATAATCATTAAAGCAAAGGCTAAAATAGGCAGTCCGTTATACATACGTAATACACCTTCTGCCACTTCTTGGCTTTGAGAAGTTTGCCCTGAAACAAATCCTACCCATCCTAAAGCATAACTACCAAGGGCAGAACCAATACCCATGCCTACTTTTCGTGAAAACGAATAAATAGAATAAATTGTTCCATCATATCGTTTACCAGTTTTAAGCTCTGTAAAGTCTAAGCAATCTGTAACAAGAGCCCAAACAATCATTACAAAGACCATATTTGCTATTGTTGCAATATTATAAGCTACAATATAAATGTAAACATTTTCAATAATAAAGATTGTAATTAATGAAGAAGCAATTAAACTGAAACTTGCAGTTCCTATAACCATATTTCGTTTACCAAACCTTTTAACTAATCTAGGAACGAAAATGAACAATAAAAGAGTTATTCCCATTTGTAAGAATGAGTTAATCGCAAATGCACCAGGTTTTTTATAGTATTCTGCAAACACAATTGCACCTAATTGGGAAACCCCATTAATCATGAGTAATGAACCAATACTTGCTACCATCATTCCTAATAATTGGCGATTCTTTAAAGCCGCTTTTAAAGCCTCTGTAAATTTATAGTCAGTTTTTGTTCCTACAGGACGATTATCTCGAACACGTTCTGTTGTCAATTTGACAAGCCCTGTATAAGCAAGAACAGAAAGAATACTAAATACGATAGAAATATAGAAAAACATTTCAGGTACTAGATTCCCAGATTTATCATAGATAAACATAGGAACAAAAGATAAAAATCCAATTCCAACTACCATTCCACCAACAGAACGAGCACGGGATAGTTTAGTACGTTCAATTGGGTCCTCTGTAATAACAGCCGCCAATGAGCCATAAGGGATAGAATCAGCAGTGTAAGCAATTCCATAAAATAAGTAAACAAATACAACCCAAACATGAATGGCAGTTGATGACCAGCTTGAGACATCAGCAAATGAAATTAAAATTGATGCCGCGAGCAACCATTTGGAAATATTAATATAAGGTAAAAACTTATCACCACTTTTTCCTAATCGCCATCTGTCTGGAATACTTCCCATAAAAACATCTGTAACAGCATCAAATATCCTTGAAACTAAAAACAGTGTACCCATAAAATAAGGACTAACACCCAATACGGAAGTTGCAAATAAAAGGAAAAATGAACCAATGTAAAGGTTTGCAAATCCCCCTCCAACATCTCCCAACATGTAACCAAACTGGTCACGGACACCAAACTTTCTCATTTCTTTCTTTTCCATGTTTTAACCCCCAATGTATATAAAATTGTTTAATACGATCTATAACTTTTGTAATCTTATCCTTGTATTACCTAATTTCCAGATCCTTACGTTCCATGAAATACATTCAATATTTACATTTCCTTTTCAATTTAAACAACGACTGGTACTTTCATCATATTTGTCTAATATACAAACTAAATAAATATTTTAAATGTCTATTAAACTAATCATCCTCCTAAAATGATTGAGTTTTCTATTTTTTATTTACTAGCAAAGAAAAGATTACTAACCTACTAATTTAAACGTTCTTGATTAGTTTGTTTTTCAGTCAAACTAATTATGTTTTAATATTAATTGTAAACGCTTTAAATAGCAGTAGTTTTTTAAAATTCTTGTTTGCATTGCCAGTTGTTAAAACCAGAAAAATGATTATACTCTACACTTTTGCGATCTATCGTATAGTTATATTTTCTTTAAACAATCTGCTAGTCATTTTCCCATAGCTTATTTTCCTATTTCTGTTATAATTAGATTATCTCACAAACTAATTACCACACACGATGTAAGCCTTTACATTACTACTAAAGTATATACTCAGTATCTATCTTCAATGGACAAAGGGGTTAAACAAATGGTTACTGGCGATAGCGCATATATAAAAAAGATTAATAGAAGTTTAATCATCCAAAAAATTATAGAACATGGTTTAATTTCAAGAGCTGACTTATCAAAGATTACGGGGTTAAACAAGGCAACCATTTCTGTCCAAGTTGCTGATCTTTTACAAGAAGGATTGGTTTATGAAACACAACAGGAGCATAACTCTGTAGGTAGACGCCCTATCATGCTTTCTATTAATGAAAATGCTGGTTATGTCTTAGGAATAGATTTAGATTATAAGTCGATCATTTACACTGTTTCCAATTTAAAAGGAAAGCCCGTATCCGTAAATGAGCATAAAGTTGACACTGAAGACTATGATTATATTATTAAAACCATTATTAAAAATATAAAGGTATTTCAGCTGGAATACTCTAATCATCCATACGGAATCGTAAATGTTGTAATTGGGATTCATGGTACAGTTAATAAAAAGGATGAAAGCATCCGATTTATCCCAAGGTATAAGTGGCATCAGAAACATATTAAAGAGGACTTACAAAAGGAATTGAACATTCCAATATTAGTAGAAAATAATGCAAATCTATCTGCTTTTGCTGAAAAAGTATTTAAACATCACCAAAGCAACAATCTATTAACCGTTATATTAACTTCTGGTATCGGTTCTGGAATGATAATTGATGGTGAGCTTCACAAAGGTTTTCACGGATATGCCGGGGAAATGGGGCATATGATTATATACCCAAATGGTGAGGCTTGCAAATGTGGAAATCATGGCTGTTGGGAGCTTTATGCTTCAGAGCCTTATCTACTGAGCAAATTAGAAACTGAACTCCAACAGACCAAAATAACGATTTCTGATGTTGAGACCTTACTACAAACCAATCATCCTGTTGCGAAGAGCTATATTAATCAATATTTAAATTATGTTTCAATCGGTCTTAACAATATTATTAATTTATACAATCCAGAAACAATTGTTATTAATAGCCGCATATTAAGTATCTATCCTGAAGCTATTGAAATAATTAAGAGCCGCTTAATTTCTTCTGTAAGTGAATATGGAGAAATCGTTCTTTCAGAACTTGGAAATGATTCTTGTGTGCTTGGTGCTTGTGCGTTAGGAATTCAACACTTCTTAGAAGTACCTTCCATTCTTCTATCAATTCCAGATAAACAAACTTCTTCAACTGACAGCCCTTATTTAAAATAAGAAAGGGCTGTTTTTATTTTGGACGGTACTTTCTACAGTCCCCCTTCTCCATTTGTTGTCTACCTAGAAAAGAAAAAGGCGGTTTTTGAAAGATATCAAAAACCACCACTTCCATTTATAATACTACCTAGATTGAAAAATAACGTTTTGCATTTTCATAGCATATGCCACGTACATATCTTCCTAGGAGTTCCATATCTCTTGGTGCTTTTCCTTGCTCAACCCATGTTCCTAATAAATTACATAGAATTCTTCTGAAGTATTCATGTCTTGGGAATGAAAGGAAGCTTCTAGAATCAGTTAACATACCAATGAAGTTGCTAATAAGCCCCATGTTTGCCAAGGTTCTCATTTGGTCTTCCATTCCGTCAATTGTATCATTGAACCACCATGCTGTACCGAATTGAACCTTTCCAGGAACTTCTGATCCTTGGAAGTTTCCAGCCATAGCAGCTAAAACATTATTATCATTTGCATTTAAGCTATACAATACAGTCTTTGGCAGCTTGTTCTGTACATCCAAAGCATCTAAAATTCTTGATAATTTATCAGCAACCTTGATATCACCGATTGAATCAAAACCGGCATCTGGTCCGAGCAGATTAAACATACGAGTATTATTATTTCTTGTTGCACCAATATGAAGCTGCATTACCCAGCCTTTTTCAGCATAAAGTTCGCCTAACGTTACTAATGTGTAGGTTTTGAATTGGTCGACCTCTTTTTGAGTAAGCTGATTACCTTTTAATCTCTTAGCAAAAATAGCTGATACTTCCTCTTTTGTTGCTGCTTCATAGAAAAGTACACTTAATCCATGGTCAGAGCTCTTACAGCCTCTTTCATCAAAGAAATCCACGCGTGATGCAAGGGCACTTAGGAATTTTTCATAGTTTTCAATAGATTGACTGGTAACTTCCCCTAGTTTTTCAACCCATGGTAGGAAGTCATCTTTTTCAATTGTTAAACCTTTATCAGGTCGGAACGATGGAGAAACATTAACGCTGTATCCTTCATTCTTCAACTTACTATGACTAGCTAAGTCATCCGTTGGATCATCCGTTGTTCCTACAAATTCCACCTTAAATTTTTCAAAAATGGAACGTACAGATAATTCAGGAGTAGCAAGTTTTTCATTCGCCTCTTCCCAAATAGCAGGTGCAGTTGTTTCATCTAATAACTCATCAATTCCGAAATAGCGTAAAAGCTCTAAATGTGTCCAGTGGTAAAGTGGGTTACCTATCGTATTGGGAACTGTTTTAGCCCAAGCCATATATTTTTTATACTCTGGTTTATTCCCAGTAATATAATCCTCACTAATACCATTTGCTCTCATTAATCTCCACTTGTAATGATCTCCACCAAGCCATATATCTGACAAATTACTAAAGTTCTTATTTTCTAGAATCTCTACTTGGTTTAAATGATTGTGATAGTCTATGATTGGCAAATGTTTTGCCACATTATGATATAATTCCTTCGCAGTGTCATTGTATAATAGAAAATCATCCGTAATAAATGTTTTCATTTCTTTCACCCTTTCAAATTGGCTACATGCTCCCTAACTTACATACAATACTCATATTTTGTATTAACAATTTTAATTAGGTTACTAAACAAACTATTTGCCTATACTTAATAATATAAGAAAACGCTTTTATTTTCAATAAATATCTTTTGGATTTAATAGGAAATACTCGAATGAATACAATATTTCAAAGTATTTTGAATGGAAGTTTTATGGTACTTATTATATTATTAAGATAATAAATGCTATTCTAAAATATGTACAAATTAGCACAATTAACCATGTACATACGAATAAATAATAAAGACTGGTGGGCCACTATGAATCTTTCAGCGTTACGAGATAGCTATTTCCCTCAGATTCTAGATATTATACCATCGATAATTAATGATCATTTTATCGAGTTGCGTCAAAATCCAGAATTAAATAATTTCATAGTTGAAAGTCCTACATACGCTACATCTTTAGAAGAAACTTTTCGCACACAAGGTAGGGCACTTTTTTACGATGACAATGATTATTTGAACTTCATCCGCGAGTCCGAGAAAACAGGCTACGAGTTAGGCAGGATATATGCGACTAAAACTCAACTTACTATGCAGCAAATTCTATTGTTAACTAATAGTACCCGCATTTGTTCGCTACGACACTTTTTAAAGGTACTCCATGGGGTTGAACTTACACCCATTACCGGATTACTTATAGAGCGTGTGTTTGAGTTAAGCAATTACCGTCAAAACGCCTTTTTTGATGGATTTGTTCAACAGAGAAATCAAAAGTTACGCAGCGAAAGTATTACGGATCCACTCACAAACGTCTTTAATCGAAGACATTTTTATGACAGGGCCATTGAGGAAATGAAACGAGCCTACCGCATTAAATATCCTCTTTCATTAATGTTAATTGATATTGATAACTTAAAGTTGGTAAACGATGAGCATGGTCATCTTGAAGGTGATCGATTATTGAAACACTTTGCGAAAGTGGTTTCTAGAATACGGGCAAACTTTGATAGTATTTTCCGGTTTGGGGGAGATGAGTTTATCTTATTGCTTCCAAATTGTACTGAGGAAAATGCTATTGAAATTGGCAGGCGATTAGATGTTGAATTACAAAACTTCAATAAAAAAGCGTCACTCTCTTTTGGGACAGTCACACTCCCTCTATTAGAAAATCCTGAGGAATTAAATATTGATTATTATATCAACTTGGCTGATTCAAAAATGTATGAATCAAAGCATGCTTCTAAAAAAGTAAATTCTTAAATTAACGAAGGAGGAACAACGTGTCTAAACTAGTTATTACACAAAATATAGAACCATCACAATTAACAAATATAAAAAAGGTGGTGCCTGATTGGGAAGTAATTGCAGGAAGAGATTCCTCTGTCTGGTTAGACCACTTACAGAATGCTGAAGTTGTTGTCGGCTGGAAAAAGGAAATCTCAGAGAAATGCCTACAATTAGATTCTAAGTTAAAGTGGCTCCAAAGCTGGAGTGCAGGTGTTAACAGTATGCCACTTCAATCACTTGAAGAACGTCACATACAACTTACCAGCGCAAATGGAGTACATGCTTATCCTATTTCAGAGACCATTTTTGCGCTGATGCTTGGTTTAACTAGAAAGATTCATACATATGTAAGAAACCAACAAGAAAAGAAATGGCATCACTCTGGCTTAAAACTCGAAATACATGAAAAAACGATTGGAATCATTGGTGTAGGGGCTATTGGAAAGGAAACGGCTAAACTCGCAAAGGCTTTTGGAATGAAGGTACTTGGTGTACGTAATTCCGGCAAAGACGTTGAGTTTGTTGATGAAATGTATACTTCAACTCAAATACATGAAGTTCTTCCACAATGTGATTATGTAGTTGTAACATTACCGCTAACAAAAGAAACTCAACACCTATTCGGTAAAGAAGAATTTAAAGCAATGAAGCCCTCATCCTTTTTTATTAACATTGGAAGAGGAGAAATCGTAAAAGAAGATGAATTAATCGAGGCTCTTCGTTCTGAGGAAATCGCAGGTGCTGGACTTGATGTATTTACAAAGGAACCTCTAGAAGAGGATAGCCCGCTTTGGGACTTTGAAAATGTCATAATAACACCACATACTTCAGGCTCCACTGAACATTATACGAAACGTGTGATTGACGATATATTCATTCCTAATCTAAAGAGTTATGTCGCGGGCAACCCTTTACCTTTAAATTTGGTAGATTATAAAAAAGGATATTAAAAGAATGGCCATCTTATATTGATGGCCATTTTCTATACATTAAACCTCTTATTAAATAATGCTACTCGGTATGGATACAGTTCTGCATTCATAATTCCTTTTTTTACTGCAGGATCATACTCCATAATCTCCCTTGCCTCAGCCTCTGAATTAGTTTGAAGTATAACAATTCCAAAAGTGGACTCATCATCGTTTAGGGTTCTCCCCGCAAGCACAACCTTATCTTCTTCCATTAACCTTTTTAATTGATTAAAGTGCGCTTGAACAATTTCATTTTCTTTTTCTGTCCAGTTTCGTTCATCCAGCAATCTTGGAATTAATTTGAGCGTGTATATATATTGTTCAGTTGGCATGATTTCACCCTTTTACCGTCTTAGTCTTCATCTTTTACATCAATATCCTCTGGAATCGGTTCATTTTGATATTCTTCATAAAGTTTTTTGTACTTTTCAATCTGTTCTAAATGCGTGTTAAATTGCTCTTTGTACAACAGATACTGTTCTCCATCAAAGAGTGCACGAACTTTCTTTTCCTGAATAAGCTTTTTAACCTGTGCCTCAGATACTGATAATAACTCTGCAGTTTCTTGTATAGTTAGATACAATCTATTCATCCTTTCCTATTTTCTTCGATAGGCTCTTCTCTCCGCATATTCCGAACATGGTATACAAACTTTAATTTGTTTTCCTTGATCATCGATATATTTTCGCAATGGCTTACTTTTTCTTTTGCAAATCACACACTTTGTATTAAAGAGAGAAAATAATGCCATAATTGCTCACCTTCCTTTTAGGATACTATACTTCTACTATTTATATGAAGCTTTCTGGATGTTGCTAAATTCCGAGACATTTGGCGACACCATACATAGTTGCGCTTGCTTACCAATAAGCAAAAAAATGAGAGATAAGACTCTCTCATTTTTTCTTCAGGTGTATATCAAACGTTTACAAACTGATCTAAGAAATGCTGTGGATTTAGCTTCTCTCCTGTTGCTTTTTCTATTTTTTCATTCCAAGCATATAATGCTCCTGGTTTGAAGAAGTCATTTAAGAGGAAATCCCCAACCTTTTCAGTAAATAAATCTGTCGAGATATTTGTCTCGATATAACGTTGAAGTTGAGAAGTCGTTAACTCTCCAAGTAAATAGTTTTGGTAGTAAACCGGAACTAATGTAAAGTGTATTTTTGCTGCCCAATGAGGATAGTCTTGGTTCTCTGGTGGTGTCACAAATTGAACTTCATTTACAATTTTCCACCATAAAGCATTTAAATCCTGATCCGGGTTTTTGTATAATTCACGTTCAAAGAATGAAAAAGTCATAATCCAACGGCCTGCGATTAACATTTGGCGACGCAATGACTTTTCAATCAATGGAGTAATTTCTTCGACTTGGCCCTCTTCTAAACCAAGGAATTGCTGCAACCATGCTGGATTTTTCGCAAAGCGTCCATAAAGCATGGCAATAGCTTCAGTTGTTAGCGTATGCGCAGGGCTACGCAGCAAGAACGGAAGTGACCGATCAATATATTTAAAGTAAACCGCATGACCGTATTCATGTAGCATTGTTGCAGACCAATAATCAGAAGGAATGTTATTACTTAAGACGCGTACATCACCTTCACGATCAATGTCTGTACAAAAAGCATGCTGATTTTTTTTATCTCGTGGATACAAATCACTCTTCTGAAGCATATCAGAAATATCCATACCCATTTTAGTGAATGTTTCAGATGTTAAGTCTTCTAGATTTCTTCCTTCATAGAACGGGTCTAGGTCCAGATCTTTTGAAGGTGGTGCCTCCTGAAAGAAAGGGTCAGCATAATGCCATGGACGTAATTCATCTACAGCAATACCAAAGCGCTCAGCAAGCTCCTCATCCATTTCCTGTTTCACCTGACGGAAAGGCTCATCGGAGATTTCCTTTAGTTTTGTAAAAATAGTGAAAACTTCATCTCGGTCAAGTTCCTGTAATTCAAAACTCATTTGGTGAAAATTATCATATCCAAGTGATTGTGCAGCTGCATTACGTTTTTTCACAAGTGTAAGTAGCTTTTCTTCTACTTCTTTTGCAATTTGTTTACTTGCATGCCACGCTTGCTCACGTTCCTCTAAATCATTACTTTTAATTAGGATTTGACGAATATCATTCTCTGAAACAGTCTTTCCATTTAAAGTAGCACGGTATGTATTAAAAACGCCAATTAACTCTGTCGATAACTGTACCATTTCTGTTAATGTTTCTTCTGATAATTGGTTTTCAACCATATTGGAATAAAGGAGTTGAAGCTGACGTTTTTGTACAGGGTCTACCACTTCCTCAAGGTATGCTTTTACCTTTTCGAAACGCTCAGAATTTGAGAAATACAAATTGTATGCTGTTTCGGCCTCTGCAGCCTTTTGGTTCCACTCTTCTTCTCCAGTTGTTGCTGCCATCCAAGAAGCTTCAGCACCATATTTATGTAATTCTTGGACCGCTTTATTTTGTTCCTCTAAAAATTGTTCAACTGTCATTCTTCATCCTCCATTTCAGTGTTCTAATTCCTATTATTCTAGAAAAAGCGACAAAATCCTCTATATTTGGAGGAGTTCGCTACTATATTTAGGCGTTCCGGATTGTGTTATACTACTAATTTGCTAAAAACATTGTTTTTAGGTTACTAGATTAAAGCGTTTTGCATGATAATTTGGATTTATGGTTTTTACAAGAGATTTATGGTTTTTAAATTGAAAATACGGTTTTTAAATTGAATTTATGGTTTTTAAATGAGATTTACGGTTTTTAATCGAAATTTACGATTTTTAGCGAGAATTCACAGTAAATAATTGATCCATTCAAACCTATAAGATCCTAATTTGAAAATCTCTCAAAACCTAAATATCTAGTTCCTTGAAAACTGAGTTTCCCCATGTCTCCTTCTGCAAGAAGACCAAATTCCTTATCGGTAACCTTAAACTCAGAGCGATCCCCGCTCTCATACTCAAATGTTACAAAGTACTGAGTATGAGTCGAATGACTATGATGACCTCCGTGGTTATGGGTATGTCTACTAGTATGTGTACGCTTTGTCTTTACAATGGCTGGTACAGTAAGACGTGGTGATGCCTCATTTTTCTGCCATTGAGTGATACCCTTTCCAACGTTAATAATAATTGCACCTATAACGATAATAAAAACAATCCCAATGAAAATCGGTATCACACTAAACATAAAATCTCCAGGATACATCTTGATTCCCCCTTAAAACTTCATACTAACAATACGCTTGAAATATCATAAAAGTTTCAATTATCTGCTCATAAAAAAAAGCAGACCCACAAATGGTCCACTTTATCAACTTTATTCACCTAAATCAACATTATGATACACTTGACGAACATCTTCTAAATCTTCTAAAGCATCAATCATTTTTTCAAACTTTGCTTGTGCATCTTCTGGAAGTGTTACATCATTTTGTGCAAGCATTGTTAATTCGGCTACAGTAAATTCTGTTACACCTGCACCTTTGAATGCTTCTTGCACCGCATGAAATTGTTCTGGCTCTGCATATACAATGACTGAATCTTCTTCTTCAAGGATATCACGTACATCAACATCTGCTTCCATTAGTAATTCAAGAACATCATCAGCCGTTTTGCCTTCAACACCAATAACAGCCGTTGCATCAAACATGTAAGCTACAGATCCACTTACGCCCATGTTCCCACCGTTCTTACCAAATGCCGCACGAACTTCAGATGCTGTACGGTTAACATTGTTCGTTAAAGCATCTACGATAACCATTGATCCGTTTGGACCGAAGCCTTCATAACGAAGTTCATCATAGTTTTCATCTGAACCGCCTTTAGCTTTTTCAATTGCACGATCGATAATAGCTTTTGGTACATTGTATGTTTTAGCGCGCTCTAGCACCATTTTTAGATGTTGGTTAAGCTCTGGATCGGGCTCACCTTGTTTTGCTGCAACATATATTTCGCGTCCGAACTTCGCATAAATACGACTTGTATTCGCATCCTTAGAAGCTTTCTTTTCTTTAATATTGTTCCATTTACGGCCCATATTTGAACACTCACTTTCATGTTTCGAATATACAAAAACTATTATAATGAAATCAACAGGTTTCTCCAACTATCATAAGACTAAAACCCATTACACCTCATATAAGTGATTTTTAACAAATATTATTATACTCCAACTACCTTCCGTTTTACGAGTGAAATTAGAAGAAAATGTAACCAAAATTACTTGTGAAATTTTGGATATAACTCTACTATTATTCTATCGACATAAAACGGAGGCAATTATGAACTCTAAATTGATAATGATTGAAGGTATTCCTGGTTCCGGCAAAACTACGACAGCTAAAAAAGTAAGTGAATTACTCACAAGCATAAATGTTAAAAACCAACTCTTTCTTGAAGGAAATGCAAACCATCCTGCAGACTATGAATCAACAGCATGTTTGAGTGAGGACCACTATAATAGTCTGCTAGAGAAGTATAGTGAAGGTAAAGATATCATAGAATCTTATGTAACCAAGAAAAAGTCTTTCTCGTTTATACCATATGGGAAAATGAGTACTGAGGCAGTGGGTTTGCCGGAAGCTCTACTTCAAGAACTAGGTTCTAACGACGTATATAATCTTCCATTGGAAACTTATTGTGACGTTATATTAGAGCGTTGGGAAGAGTTTGCTGAAAAAGCGAAAAATGATGACACTGTTTATATATTCGAGTGTGCGTTTCTGCAGAATCCCCTTTGTGTATTAACTGCAAGGGATGATCGACCATATCCAGAAATTAGTGACTTTTACTCAAAGTTCACCGAAATACTTACATCATTGAACCCAGTTTTAATTACGATTAATCAGTCAAATACGGAGGAAACAATTGATCGAATACGAAAAGAACGAAGTCAGGACTGGTTTGATTTTATCACTTGGTATTATACACAACAAAGTTTTGGTAAGAATCGAGGTTTGAATGGATACGATGGTGTAATAGCATATTTAGACTATCGAAAAGAAACTGAGGCTTTACTGCTAGCTTCATTTCCATTTTCAAAGCTTCACTATGATAATTCATCCTATGATTGGGATAAGATGAGCACAGAGATTGAGAGATTTATTAAAGAGTATATGTAAAAAAGAGTACCCACTCATAGGGTACTCTACTCCTACCTATCATCTTCCACATTTATAAATTCCAGTTCATCAACTTTATTTAAAGTTCTTACATAAGCTAAATCTACGCTCGAAGAACCTCCACCTACATGAGTTTTTCCTGCTCGTACTTCTTCATTCGATTGATTATAAGGAATCCAACCAAAATATACGTCTTGATTAACTGGGAAAAAGTTAGGGGAAAAGCCATCTGGCTGTATAGCTTGTTGTAGCTTTGCTGATTCTTCCATTACCGTACTCCATTCTTTCGGGAGTTTCATGATTCCATATGGCGTTTTCTCAAAAGAAATTGTTGTTTGCATTTGTATTCTTGGATAATATGTATGCTCCCCTTCAGTAATATGATAGTTACGGTCTCTTATTGCATAAAAATCTCCATGGCTAATTTGGTCATCTGGATGTATATTCCAGAATAAAACATAGCTACTTGGATCGTTACTATCAATTTTCCAAATTTCCGGACCTCCAGATGTACTATCCGCAACAAGCTTCCATTCATGTTGAGTCCACATCCATAAACTAGTTCCGTAGCTATTATCACTAGCTTTAAAAGGAACAAACATATGCTCATCATCAATTTGAACTTTTTCGATAATCTCCGTGGCGTTACTATTTAGTGAATATCTATTTAACTCTATAAGCATTTCACGCTCAGATAAAAAGCCACTAGGTTTTGCCATGTAATAGTAATACATAAAACTCGCAACACCAACTAGTAAAATGATTCCAACCAACCATAAGACTTTTTTCTTTGTTATCACTCGCTCGCCCCCCTTACAAATTCCTCTTTTGAGCGGAAGTAATATTGCTTTTGTGGTGTTGAAATAAGTAATCCCTTGCCGTCATCTTCAATAAAAATAGTTGTTGGTACACCACTTCCCCATTTCCCCTTCACTCCTAGAAGTTGATAAGGAAAACGTTCTGTTCTTTGATTCACATCACCGTTCATATACGTTTCTTCATACCATTTATCGCTATAAATCATATCAATTTTCATTGTTGAAAGCTGTGAGTTCATTTTTTCCTTGTCTAGAACTGTATCTTTTGCGGAAGGATGTAGATTCACAATAGTTGCACCTTCAACGTTTGATATATATGTTTCTATATGATCAGGTGGATAAGCAACATGCTGTATTCCTAAGGTAAGTAAGGTTAAAGCAAGGAACAGAAAGTTTGAAAAAAAACCTAACCATGCAAAAGAACGGTATGTTTCCCATCGCCCTCTACCTTGTAAAACAGCAAATAATATCCACGCTCCAAGTGGTAGTATCGGAATTTTAATGATCGTCTCAAACATATTTACATTAATAGAAAATGTAAAAAGGCCAAATAGTAAAACAACTATAACCTTCCATATACTTGGCTTTATTTCTAGTTTAGTATATTTTCTATTTGCAAAAAAAACTATAACTCCCCATCCAACAATTACTGTTAACAGGGAGACTAAATCAAACGGAAATTCGAACTGAAAAGTAATAAGTAACACCCCTTTTTATCTTCTTCCCTACTATATATTCCTCAATTTGCGACAAAATTCCTCTATTAAAAGGAAAACTCGACTCTTCTATCACCCATGTTAAATCTAGAAATACAAAAAGTGCAAAGCACCCTGCTTTGCACTTACATCTATCGTATTTTTATTTATCTTGAGGTATAGCACAACTATCATCCGTACATGCTGCATCTGCAGCGCCATCACCTGATAAGTCCTGTAATTTTGGAGCCGGAGCTTCTTCTTTCCATACTTGTTGTAATGCACCAAGGAAAGTTGAAGTAGGCTGAGCACCCGAAATAGAGTATTTTTGATTAATCACAAAAAATGGCACTCCTGTAACTCCAATTTGTTGTGCAAAAGCTTCATCAAGACGGACATCATTTGAAAATTTTGTTTTATCCTCTAATACCTTTTGCACTTCTTCACGGTCTAATCCTAAAGAAACAGCGATTTCAGTTAAGATCCCATGGTCACTGATTAACTTAGACTCTTCAAAGTAGGAATGTAGAAGTTGTTCTGTCATTTCTTTTTCTTTACCTACTGTTTGTGCATATTTCGCTAAGCGATGTGCATCAAATGTATTGGTGGGTTTCATCTCTTCAAAGTTAAAGTTCAACCCAACAGTTTGTGCTTGCTGACCAACACTACTGTTCATGCGTTTTGCTTCTTCAACAGTTACGCCGTACTTGGAAGCAAGAGCTTCATGAATATTTTTACCAGAATACAATTGTGCATTTGGGTCTAGTTCAAAACTTTTAAACTCAACCTCTACTTGATCTCGATTTGGAAACTGCGCAAGAGCCTCTTCCAAACGACGTTTTCCTATATAACAAAATGGACATACAAAATCTGACCATACTTCAATTTTCATTCTAAAACACCTCTTCTATCTTGGTTTCCATTATCGTACCACAGACTAAGTTAAAAATGCTCATCTGACGACTTCATCTTAACGTACCCTTTTTATAGATGGAAAATGCAAGTGGTGCTCTCTTATAACTCATGTTTCATCCATACATTCGGTTCTACATAAGTTCCAATGTTTTCTTCTATATTCATTTCAACTGGTACTAGGCCAGCCGGAATAATATATGACCCGCTTTCAGGAAATTTCATCCCTACCCAGCTCTCCCATTGTTCTACTGTTCCTCTAATAATCATCGATTCACTAGCCACTCTCACTATCTCTGCTTTAGATTTCCAATGAATTCTTAACCAAGGGTCAAAAGGCGCTTCATCATCCCTTATCCAATTTGCATATTTCTCCATTGGGATAAGTGGATACTTATGCTTGAGGGACGGGCGAACAGGAGCTACCATTTGTTTAATGCCAGTGTTTCTAACTAAATCCTTCATAGTATGTACCATAAAATCACTAATTTTCTTACCCCGTAGGTCTGGATCAACTACTATCGCAATTGCTGAAACCGCATTTGGACTTAATCCTTTATTGTGTTCCTGTACTCCTCTTGCCAAGACGTCATCCCAGCCACCCGGTAGGTCATCTACATTTCCGTCCCATCGAAAGGGAATTGAATTTCCACAAGCAATTACTTTATCTTGCTCATTTACTAAAACAAATTGATAGGCTGGAAATATTTTTGGTAATTCGCCAAAATACTTTTCCGCCACTTCATCAAATAGCATAAACTTTGCCCATCCTGCTGAATGTAGTGAGTTCATTCCAGTTACTAGTTCAGGGCGTTCTTGTAATGTGTATACTTTATAATTTTCAATTAACATTATTCTCTTCCCCCTAAAAGGCCCTATGCTAACATAGGGCCAAGAAATTATACTTTTCACTGTACAGAATCAAACTGTACTGTTACCTTGAACAAATCTCCGTCAAGTCCAATATCCATATTACCTCCGTGAAGATCGACAATAGATTTAGCGATTGCCAGACCTAAGCCGGACCCTTCTGTATGACGAGATGTATCCCCTCGTTTAAAGCGTTCAAATAATTCATCTACATTTTCTCCAAGTTCATACTTGGTAACGTTCTTAAATGTAATAATCGCTTTACCTTTTTCCTCTTTCACTTGTATATAAACCCGTGTATGTTCTAGCGAGTATTTAAGAATATTTCCTATCAAGTTATCGAAAACTCGCCACACCTTTTGCCCATCAATATTTGCATAAACAGGGACGCCAGAATTAGAAACACGAAATTGAAGAGATGAATCTTTTATCTTTTCTTCATGCTCTGCAAGTGCCTGTTCTAGTAGTTGATTTAAATCTATCCTTGTTTTTTCTAATTCAATATTTCCACTCGCCATTTTTGATGCTTCAAATAAATCTTCTATTAAAAACTTAAGTCTTTTTGATTTACGGTCAATGATTTCTATATAGGAAATACGTTCTTCTTCACTAAGTCCAGGCTTTTTTAGAAGCTCGGAATACGAAATGATAGATGTTAACGGAGTGCGAAGATCATGACTCACATTCGTTATTAACTCTGTTTTTAAACGTTCACTCTTCAGTTGCTCTCTTTGAGAAAACTCTACTCCAGACTTGAGTTCATTAATATTGGCTGCAAGAGTAGCTAACGGTGAATTTCCTTTAACAACTAAATCAGGAGCAAGATTACCCTCAACTAGTTCAGAAGTGTGTTTAAGAATGATGTTAAAATATCCTGCACGTTTTAAGATTAAATAGATGATTGGAACAGCAACAGGAATAAATATAAGTAATAGTAAAATGAAATTTTGCAATGGTGAGTTATACCATCGGTTTGCTAAAAAGAACCCTCCTGGAACAAATGCTATGATCACACTCAACAAGAGGAGAGTCTGTACGCCAATACTTCTATTTAAAAAGGCTTCACTAATCGCTTTATATCCTTTATAAAGTAGACTGTTTTGGAAATCGGCTTTCCGATTTTCTTTGTCATTTAATCTATTTTGGATTAGTTTTAGGAAAAGTAAAGTAAACCCAACCAAAACTAGTAAGATAGTAAAATTGAAAAGTAATTTTCTTTTACTGCTAATATAAAAAAATATATCCTTAGAATCCCAGAGAACTAAAAAAGAAACAACTCCTAAAATTACAACCAATACTGTATTAATATCAATTGGAATAAATCTTTTCGCAATTCTTATTTCTTTAATTTTCATCTTTGTAAAGAGAAACAAACCTGCTAGTAATGCAATAATTCCACCTATCGCTAAACCATAAAAAACTTTCTGGTTTTTAAGGAATTCCAGATAGCTATGTGACATAACCGATTCAGAAACGTCTTTTTTAACTCCCAGCTTACCAACGAGCTTTTTCTCCTCTAGTGAGACTCCTGGTGGACCAATTGGAGTTAGTATATAATCCCAGTCTTCTATAAATAACATAGTTTCTTCTGTGAAATACTTCTCATCCTTACCTGAAAGATTTGTATAAATTTCTCCAGTCTCCTTATCTTTTAAATAAAAAGCAAAGAACTGTTTATACTCTTCATAGACATTTTCCATATTTTCTAGTTCTTCGTAATAAGCGTCCAGCTCTTTCTCTTTTTCCTTTAAAAGTTGGTCCTTTGTATATTCATCATCTTCAAAATAAGATCTCATTTTTTCTAATTCTTTATCACGTTCCACTGTAAGCTTTTCTGCTTTTTCAGTTTCTCCAGCTTGTTTTGCTTCCTCTATTCCGTAGTTGTATTCATTATTTATCAGTTCTAATTGATCTGACAAGTCACTAAGCTTCGAACGAGCTACATCTATTTCACCCTTTGTTACGATTAAATTACTATGTGCTTCTTCAAAAGGAATATCATAAATTTCATATTTGCTTATATAGTGCCAAATTTCATTACGTTCATGGTTAAAGTTATTTGTTTCAAAATAGTCAACAAATAAATACTGATTTGCATTATTTACTAGAACACTACCACCAATTAATCCGAACGTAACTAATAAACTAGTTAGTAACCATATACTATTTTTCCATTTTGTAGCCAATTCCCCACACCACTTTCAGATACCTTGGATTTTTAGGATCAATTTCTATTTTTTCACGAATTTTTCTTATATGGACAGCAACCGTATTTTCTGCATTAAATCCCGGTTCCTTCCATACACGCTCATATATTTCTGAGATTGAAAAAACCCGTCCTGCATTAACCATTAATAATTCAACAATTCGATATTCAATTGGTGTGAGTTTTACTTCTTCACCATTGATAGCAACGTGTTTAGCAGTTTGGTCAAGGGTTAAACCATGTAAATCTATGACCTTAGCTTTTCCTTCATATGTTCCAAGTGTCACATATCTCCTAAGCTGCGACTTTACTCTAGCAATTAATTCAACTGGATTAAAAGGCTTTGTAACGTAGTCATCCGCTCCAATTTGAAGTCCTAATATCTTATCTGTGTCTTCACTTTTTGCACTTAGCATAATAATTGGAATGTTTTTTTCTTCTCTGATTCTATATGTAGTTGCAATTCCATCTAACCGCGGCATCATAATATCCATGATAATTAAGTGAATTTCGTGTGTATGTAAGGCATCGATCGCTTCAATTCCATCCTTTGCTTTGTAGACAGTTAAACCTTCGTTCTTTAAATATATTTCAATCGCATCTCTTATTTCTTTTTCATCATCCACAACAAGAACGTGGTAATTGTTCATACGATTTCCTCCTATTGGAAACATCTGTTTCAAAGGCTTATTTCTAGTAGTACTTTGAGTGTGAAGGTATAGATAGTGATTTCCGCTCCTGGCACTCGCTTTCCGCGGGCGGACCGTGAGCCTCCTCGTCGCTACGCTCCTGCGGGGTCTCACCTGGTCACGCTTTTCCCGCAGGAGTCTCGTGCCATGCGCTCCAATCACCCTGCGAACAAATTAATTAACTATATATGTTTACAGAGATTTTTAAAGCAACAAAGTTACTTAACATTCTCTTCAATCGACTAAATTATAGCACCAAAGATTACCAATAATATAGCCTTTATTTTTTAAAAACTAGATAGGTAATTTCTGAAGAATTTCTTAAAATTTTTGTTTTAAGTGTTGCCGCTCCATTTTTTATCACATGTGACCCTTTTTCTTTTATGATTTTTACGATTGTACCTTCAACTAACGGTTTTGTAACTAGGATAACCGGCCTTGATGCTAGCAAGACTGATACTACTAGCGCTATCACCGGAGCTACTACCACCAACAACGGGCTGGCATCAACATATATCCCCATTATTTGTAAGAATTTGATTAATACAAAATGAAACAAGTAGATATAGGCTGTTTTTGATCCGTAATTTGTATACCATCTTTCACTGGAACTTATCCATGGTAGAAAGACTGCAATTCCGAATACCATAATGATATAAAACAAGATTCTTAGAAGAGAACCTTCTATTATACCGAGACCAATTGTTTCATACGCTTGTTTTCCTAATAATAGCCCCCTTGATACTTCCAGTCCCGTAATCTTCATTACAGCTATTATAAGCAGGAATAATCCTATTGAAATTAGTTTGAAAGATGGCTTTTTAAAAGTCGTTAATAACTCTTTATTTAAATAGAAACCTAGCAAAAAGAACGGAAAAAACACAAATGTTCTCATCAAATTATAACTTTCAAACCCACTATCCATGTACCCTACAGCAACTCCAAGGAAGACTGCAATTAGGATAGGCTGCTTTAGTCTTGTAAAAACAAACAACAGTAGATTCCAATAATATACACTTAGTAAAAACCACATTCCCATAAATGGCTTGAACCAGTCGAAAGAAGAAAAGCTATAGTTTGTTAAATAATGATTTAGAAATAAATAAAATACCTGGAATAGTAAATAAGGCACGAAAAGTTTTGTTGTTATTTTTTCAATATACCCTTCCTTATAAAAACTTTTTGCAAACATACCTGTCAACATGATAAGAGCTGGCATCCGAAAAGACGCTAGTAAATTATTTACTAAATAAATCGCCTCACTCTCCCCCTTCATTGGGCTAACCAAATGACCAAAAACGACGAGTACGATCAGCGTAAACCGGGCATTGTCGATATATGGGTCACGTGCTTTTTTATAATTATTTTTAAGCCCCGTGCTTTTTTCTCTCAAACTAGTAATATGTATTTTCATAGATAACACCTTTCCTTTTACTCCCTTTTCTAGCATTATTGTAGAAAATCATTTTTAACAATTAAGTAGGATAAATCTGAAGAATTTCTTAAGAACTGGTGTTAAATTATGAAGAAACGAATCGTGATTTGGGAGCTATTACGTCTTTTTGAAAAAGTCTACAAAAAAACTAAAAAAAGTTTGACGATTTTGTGAACAAAGTGAATAATATATAGTAAGAACTCAAAAAGTTTGATTTGACTTTTTGAACATCCTCTATAAGGTGGGGTGAAATGAATGGAATCGAAAGTGAAATTACTCAATGCATGTAAATTTATCGGTGGTGCCCTGTTTATCCTGGGGACTGTACTTTTTATTCTAGGATTATCCGTAAGCGGTTACAGTATTTTAACTCCGCTTGGAATTGGAACAGTTGTTGGAGCAGTATTTATTTTCCTAATGGGAGTTTTCTTTGTAGTAACAGAGGAAATGCTTGAAAAAAACTATAAGTAAAATAAGAAAAGCACAAGCGCCTTCAAAGAGGTACGTCGACTAAGTACCGCCACGTCCTGTGGGAACGTCAACGTCAGCACATCCTGTGCAAGTCCGACAAGCGCTGGAACCCTGACGAGGAGGCTCTAAAAAATGCTAAAGCATTTTTTCTGCGAGGCTTATGCTCACGCAGCATTCCTTAGTGTTGCCGCCGCAGGAGGGGTGAAGCGACCTCTCGCTGCTTAAAAGCAAAGCTTTTGCGCAAGATACTCGAAGAAGCTTATTCTGGTAGGAAAACTGGCTAGGCGCTGGAGCTAGACACCGAAAACTCGGTTAAAATTTTTATACTTTCTTAAACATAAAAAGGAGCGCTACCGTAGCGCTCCTTCTTTATTTTAAACGTAGCCCCAAACCATGGTTAAAAGTGTACCAAAAATGGTTACTAACCCGATAATGACTCCGTAATAAATATTCGTATAAATTGAATGTTTATCATCTGTTTCGCCAGCGTGCATAAATAACACTAACTGAACGGCAGCTTGAATGAAGGCTGTTACCAAGAGAATTGTCATTCCTACTGCAAAGGACAGTTCAAAAAAGTAAACTGCTAGTGCCACAGCTGTCAGGACAAGTGAGAAAATAAATCCCATGACCTGTTTTCGTGGAAATAATTCTTTCATCTTACATCATTCCTTTCAGGTAGATGAAGCTGAAGATAAAGATCCAGACAACATCTAGAAAGTGCCAATAAAGAGAGAAAATGAATGATTTATTTGTAGTTGCTGGAGTTAATCCATGCTTTTTAATCTGTAGCATTATAAAGAGTCCCCAGAACAAACCAAGTGTTACGTGCGCACCATGTGTACCTAATGTCGTTAAAAGGATTGATGTAAATGCACTCGTTTGTATGCCTGCCCCTACGTGTACATAATGAACAAACTCATATATCTCTACTCCTAAGAAGGAAAGTCCTAGAAGGAGTGTAATTCCAAAGAAAGTAAGCATTGCTTTTTTGTTACCAATTCGCATCGCGTGAATCGCTAAACCAATAGTAAAACTACTTGTTAAAAGTAATAGCGTCTCAATTAACACCGGTGTGATTTCAAAGATTTCTGCACCAGATGGTCCATTACCTGTTCTATTAAATAATACGAAATAAGATGCAAACAACGTTGCAAATAACATTATTTCTGCACCAAGGAAGATCCAAAAACCGAGGATCTTCAGTTGGTTTTCTTCTGTGCTGTATTCAAGAGGGAGAGAGTGATCTATTTTCATTTTTGATTACCTCCCAATTTAGTTTCTGTTTTTTTAATTTCCTCTACGGAAATATATCTGCCATGATCTTGTTCGAATGAACGATATGCCATACATCCGAAGATGGCTAGAGTTGCGATAACTAGTGGAATCCATAATCCAAATACAAATGAGAATCCCCAGGCAAAGAAAATCACAAAGCCCAGAATAAATGGTAAACCACTATTGTTTGGCATATGAATCTTTTTGTATTCACCTTTAAACAGTTCATGCCCTTTTTTCTTTGAATCCCAAAGTGCTTCTGATGAAGAAACATCAGGAACAATCGCAAAGTTGTATTCTGGAACTGGACTATGAGTTGACCACTCAAGAGTACGTGCATCCCAAGGATCTGAGCCGATATCTCTTGAAGCATAGCGAGTACTGTAGTAAATATTATAAACAATCAATACAAAACCGACTGCCAGGCCAATTGCTCCAACAAATGAAATCATATTCCAAATTCCAAAACCTGTGGATTCAGAATACGTGTACATGCGACGAGCTTGACCGTCAAGTCCAGAGAAGAACATTGGCATAAAGGCAACAAGTGTACCCATACAAATAAGCCAAGCTGCAGCCTTACCAATTTTTTCATTCAACATAAAGCCAAACATTTTTGGCCAATAGTATGTGAGACCCGCCAGCATAGCAAACACAACACCAGGAATAATAACCATGTGGAAGTGAGCTACTAAGAACATTGTATTGTGATATTGATAGTCTGCAGCTGACATTCCTAACATAACCCCAGTTACTCCACCAATTGTGAAGGTAGGAATAAATAGTAGTGCATACAGCATTGGAGTCGTAATGACAATTTTTCCTTTCCAGAGTGTTAACAGCCAGTTAAAGAGCTTAACACCAGTTGGTACTGCAATTGCCATCGTTGTAATCGAGAATATACTGTTTGCAAAAGCTCCCTGCCCCATTGTAAAGAAGTGGTGAGCCCATACAAAGAACGATAATAGTGAAATGATTACCATTGAAGCAACCATTGATTTATAACCGTATAAATTACGACGTGAGAAGGTAGAGAAAACTTCGCTATATATACCGAACGCCGGAAGAATTAAGATGTATACCTCAGGATGTCCCCAAACCCAGAACAGGTTTGCCCAAAGCATATCCATTCCACCATTGTCCGTTGTGAAGAAGTTAGTAGCAAAAAGACGATCTAGCGTTCCCATTGCAAGTGCTACTGTTAATACTGGGAATGCAAATACAATAATGACGTTCGTAATTAATGATGACCATGTGAACATAGGCATTTTCATTAGTGTCATTCCTGGTGCTCTCATTTTAAGAATGGTCGTAATAAAGTTAATTCCTGTCATCAGTGTACCGATACCGGAAATTTGAAGAGCAATCATATAATAGTTCGTACCCACGGATGTACTATATTCAGTACCTGCTAATGGGAAGTATGATGTCCAGCCTGCGTCAGGTGAGCCACCAATTATAAATGAAATGTTAAATAACATTGCCCCTGCAAAGAAAAGCCAGAAGCTAAGTGCATTTAGACGTGGAAAAGCTACATCGCGCGCACCAATTTGTAATGGTACTACATAGTTCATTAATGCCATGATAAAAGGCATTGCCATGAACATAATCATAACAATTCCGTGTGTTGTAAATACTTCATTATAGTGTTGTGCATCAAGCAACGTGTTCTCGGGTACAGCAAGCTGCGCACGCATCATAATCGCGTCTACTCCACCACGGAACAGCATCAATAGGGCCGAAATTAAATACATAATCCCGATACGCTTATGGTCAACAGTAGTTAACCATTCACGCCATAGATAACCCCATTTTTTAAAATATGTTAAACCTGCAACAATCGCAATCATGGTAAGCCCAATTGCAACCATCGAAGCATAAATTGCCGGACTTGGATGTGGAATTGCAAATCGATTAAAGAAATCCATGGTTCGTTTACTCCTTTCGGAAAGTATCTTTCATTAGATGAAATTTTCCTATCTATGAAACTAGTTAAACCTAGTGTGAATCGTGCTCTGAATGGTCTTCAGGTTCATGTTCATCTTCTTGATTTTCTGAATGTTCATCCTGTGACGTACCGTGGTTATGCCCGCCATTCTCCCCTTCAGGAGCTGGTGAGAAATCTAAGTGAGTTCCAGTAAAAGTTAGTTGTCCCAGATGACCTGGTTCTATTAGCTCGTTGAACTTTTCCTCTGTTAGCGGCTGAGCTGTTTCTTTTACTTCTTCTACCCATTCATCAAATTCAGCTTCGTTCATCGCTGTCACATTAAAGCTATTTTCAGCAAATCCTTTACCACTGAAATTCGCATTACGCCCCATAAATTCTCCAGGTACATCTGCTGCTAAATGAAGAGTTGTTACCATATCAGACATCGCATATTTTTGCCCACCAAGCTGTGGAATCCAAAAGCTCGTAATTGGACCAAAGGAATATAATTTAAACTCAATTGGTCGATCAGCTGGAATGTATAGATAATTGACTGTTTCGATATCCTGTTCTGGATAGCTGAAATGCCATTTCCAGTTGGATGATGATGCATATATTACTAAGGGTTCTTTATCTTCATAGCCCACAGGTGTAGATTCAACCTTATAGTTACTTTGAACTGAAACAACTGACAGGAACGCAACAATTAATACTGGAATACCAACAATAATCGCTTCGACCCATTTATTCCCCTCAATATGTGGCGGTTCATAATCCTCTCGCTGCTTGGAAGCGCGATATTTGATAAGCATAAAAACTAATAGTGAAAAAACGACGATAACAATAAATGACATTAACCAAATTGAAAGCATTATATCATTTGCTTGTGTTTGTGCTTGAGGCCCTTTGGGATCTAAAACCATTAGTGGTTCACAACCTGTTAGCACTGTGACAATAGTAGTTACTACTACAAGAAAAGCCCATTTTAACTTCATAAAAGGTACCCCTTTCTGTTGTATTTGCACTTATTAACAACTATGTATGAGGACACAAGAATGTGTACAACTTCACAAAGTTGTCAAAATTTTTTTATCCCGGTGTAACCGTCCGTAATAATTCACCTTAAAAAAAGGAGGTGAATCACTTCGAAAAGGAGATGTTTTGTCGAAAAAAACGGACGCTAACACCCCGATTGGTGAAATCAGGTTTTTCTTAGGGCTTTAGCCGTTAGAAAAATCCATCAGGCTTTGCGTGACTAACAATTAGTGGGGACGAAACCCCACTAATTGAAGTTTCACTTTATTAAAAATTAATTAACTTATAAATCTGTAATATGTGAATGTCGTTTTTGTCTATGACGAATATCACACTGTGTAGACGATAATAACACGTAACCCACTAAAAAGTTGTTACGAATTAAAGAAGGAATTATTTGTAAAAAATAATAATTGTAACATACAAGCTCTAAACCTTGTTGTGACACAAATCACAACATCTTTTTCAAATTTGAACATTCTGTTACAGTTGTAAAGTTCCATCAAAACAGTCTAATTCACTTCAAAAATTTAAGTATTTTTAATTGAATTTGTAATTAGTATCCATACTACTACTAAGTACATATTTGAGTGGAGTTTTCCCTATATTTAGGAAAGGTGGGATGATCCATTGAAGCTTCTTTGGATTTTTACACTTCTTTTTTCAATACAACAGTTTCAACCAGAGAACAACCTATACATCACATATAATGGTCAGCCAATTGCTACTGTGAATCGTGCAGAATACGCAATTCCTTTACTTGGTGTGCCAATATTAGATGACGCTAAGTATACTACGTTTTTGTCTTACTTAGATGAACAGGTTTACCAGGAGCCTCAAAATGCCAAAGTTGGCAAAGCAGGAGAGATTGTCCAGGAACGCGTTGGAAAAAAACTAAACAGAGACCAGTTTACAAAGTTATTCTATTCAAGCTTTTTTGGAAAAGGAGAATCAATTGAGGTACCAATCTCTAACATCTACCCCAGGGTAGATAGTGAGCTTCTCGCCACCATTCGAACTAAAATAATTGGTCAATATGTTACATATTTTAATTCGTCTAACAAAGAACGGTCTACAAATATAAGCCTCGCAGCTTCATCAATTGATAACCATGTTATTTTTCAAAATGAGACCTTTTCTTTTAATAAGGTTGTGGGGAAGAGAACAGCTGCAAAAGGTTATATGCCCGCTCCCGAGATTATCAGAGGTGAATTAATTGAAGGAATTGGTGGAGGAATATGCCAAGTTTCATCGACACTTTTTAATGCAGTGGATATGGCTGGAGTCGAAATTGTTAAGCGTTATTCACATAGCAAACGTGTGGGATATGTTCCTCCTGGGCGGGATGCAACAGTCAGTTGGTACGGACCTGACTTTCTTTTTAAAAATACATACAACCAACCCATTTTACTGCGTGCAAAGGCTACACACGGAACTTTAGTAATAACAGTTTATTCCTCTGAAGATATTAATGTTGAACCTAGGAACATAAGGTAAAGCCATATAAAAGTGAAAAGAGACCAGTTTTAGTCTGGTCTCTTTATCTCAAATACTTCACCGATTTTGGCATAGTAATTTCCTGCAAGTCTACTTACAGCCGCAAGCTTTTCATGATTTATCTTGCCATCGTAATAAAGCTCATTTTCAATATGAAATTGTACGATTCGCCCTATAAGCAGATCACATCCAGGTGTCTCTGTGCCTCCTAATTCCATCGAATGCTCTAACGTACATTCTAGTCTAATCTTTGCTTCCTCTATCCCTGGCACCATAACTACTTTACTATCAACTAAAGTAAGCCCTGCTCGGGTAATTTCACTTTCCGTAGGTGGCAGATTTGCTGCTGTTTCATTAATTTTTACAACATTGCTCTCATCAACAATATGAATAACGAACTCTTTCTTTTGTAAGATGTTTCGGGCAGTATCCTTCTTTTCTCCAGACTTACGTTGAATTGACAATGAGACTAATGGAGGGTTTGAGGAAACGATATTAAAATAACTAAAAGGCGCACCATTAACAACACCATTTTCTCCAATCGTTGTAACAAAGGCAATTGGTCTTGGTACAATCCCTCCAATTAACAGCTTGTAGTTGTCCCTTTCAGAATTTTGGTTAGGGTCAATTGATATCATCCTGCTACCTCCAATGACGTTTATTCTAACTCTCTTACTTCAAATGGTAGGAGAACTGCTTCGATTTTTGAACGATGTTGCTCATATTGTGGCGGAAGCTTTAGAGTTGATCCCATCGTTTCATAGGATTCGTCATAAGCGAAGCCTGGTGGATCTGTAGCAATTTCAAATAAAATTTCACCATGTTCTCTAAAATAAATGGCATTGAAATAATTACGATCACGAACAGACGTCACACCATACCCATGACTTCCAATATATTTTTGCCACTCTAATTGATCTTCGTCATCCTTTGCACTCCACGCGATATGATGAACAGTCCCTACTCCCATTTGTCCCGGACCCGAAGACGTTTGCTTAAGGTCAATTACATTTCCAATATCACCTATTGAGCGAAAACGGATAAAGTCTCCTTCCTCTCCAATCTTCTCAAGTCCCATTGTTAATAATAGTTCTCCAGTATCTTCCGGACTTGAAGAATACAAGGTAGCACCTGCAAATCCTTGAATAGCTACATCAGAGGTGATTTCACCAAACTCCCAACTACTTTTATTACTTTCATCACGTTCAACAATTTCCAGTTGTAATCCATGTACATCCTCAAACTGAAGGGATTGTTCACCAAATCGTTCAGTTTTTTCAAAAGATATACCGAACTTTGTTAGCCTCTTTTCCCAAAAAGGAAGAGCACCTTTCGGAACAGCATATGCAGTAACGCCGACCTGGCCATCCCCAATTTTGCCCTGGTACGCATTAGGCCATGGGAAGAATGTAATAATGGTTCCTGGCCTACCACCATCATCCCCAAAATATAAATGATACGTACCCGGGTCATCGAAGTTTACCGTCTGCTTTACTAAACGCAAGCATAAAACTCCTGCATAAAAATCAACATTTTCTTGCGGATGCCCTACTATTGCAGTTATATGATGAATACCTGTTGTTTTCATATATAGCTCTCCTTTGCTATTTTTATTATTGTTAACAGATAAAAAAGTTGCTATCCACTATATCTCGAATTAATTTATCTTGAATTTAAGATAATTTTACAAAAAAAATAACGATTTGTCAATTTAAGAAAACATACTACGGCAGAATTGCGGTATGCGTTTTAGAAAAGTTTTTAATCCTGGACTAAAGCTAAAAAAAGCCCTCTACATTTTCGTGTAGAGAGCATTGTTTTTAATATGGACCTCTAATGAATTGTTTAACATTTTCATTGTAGAAGTCTCTTATTTTTTGTTGTTCTTCAGCAGTGAATGATTTTACATTCATGGACTCTAGGTTTTCCTGAATCTGTTTGACGGTTTTAAATCCTGGAATGACACAGCTTACTTCTTCCTGATCAAGGATCCAGCGTAAAGCTGCTTTTGCCATTGAATCTCTTCCTTCTGCAATCCAAGTAAGCTGGTTTGACAGTTCAACCCCTTTTTTAAAGCCAAGACCTGCAAATGTTTCACCTACGTTAAAGGCTTCCCCATTTTCATTAAAGCTACGATGATCTTCTTTTTCAAATGTATGACTTTCTGTGAACTTACCTGTTAGTAAACCACTTGCTAACGGAAGTCTAACTAATATCCCTACTCCATTTTCTTTTGCCTTTGGAAGAAGTTCTTCTAGAGGCTTCTGTCTGAACATGTTAAAAATAACCTGCAGACTCTTTACGTTCGAATGTTCAAGGCAGATTAAACCTTCTTCAACAGTTTCAACACTCACTCCGTAATGACGAACCTTCCCCTCTTTTTGAAGGCGGTCCAGTACATCAAAAACCTGACCGTTTCGTAAAACTTCAGTAGGCGGGCAGTGAATTTGGTACAAATCAATTGCTTCGCGATTTAAGCGTTTTAAGCTTGCTTCACAATAGCTGCGAACTGTTTCATATGAATAGTTTTCTTCGCTATGTAAATCTCCTTGTCTGCAGAACTTTGTAGCAATATGTATTTCATCCTCTTTACCTTTGGTCGCTTTTGCTAACAATTCCTCACTATGCCCGTCGCCGTACACATCCGCTGTATCAAAGAAGTTAACACCGTTATCCATTGCCACCTGAAGGCCTTTTAGTGATTCTTCATCGTTTGTTTTTCCCCATGCCCCTCCAATTGCCCATGTACCAAAACTAACTTCACTTACTTTTAATCCTGTATTTCCTAGTGGTCTATATTTCAATTTGTCCAGCTCCCTTCATAAATCATATAAATCTTGATATTAGTTCTAGTTTAAATAGTAATGCGCTTACATACAAGTTTTTGAGACATTATCTAGAATTATTTAAGCTTTACCTATACTTTACTAAGCATTACTTCTAACAAAATAAAAAAGAGACTCCCTCAGTCTCTTATAGTTTAATTACTTTTTCGCTAAACTGTTTTCCGAACTCCCTACATAGAGATTGTTCTTTTTCAGTTGGAGACAACTCAATTTTCAGTGGTGGTAGAATCATTTCAGCACCACATTTTTGTAACTTTTCTGTAAGGAGATCAACTGCTCTTGCAAAATACGGATACATTGAACTACCTGACCCAAAAACGGCACCTTTTTTTGTTGTAAAGTCCAGACCATCTAACTCCTCATATAAATCAAGAAACTCGTCAGGGAGCGCACCTTCTCCCCAAGTATAAGTCCCTAAAAGTATACCATCGTATTTCAGTAACTCCTCGGGTAGTACCTCCCAACAATCCTTAACTTCTACTTGTAGTCCATTTTCTATAACACTTTCTGCTATGATCTTGGCCATTAACTCTGTGTTTCCAGACATACTTGCATAAATAACAATGACCCTATACAATTTGGATCCCCCCAATAGGGTTAATTTAAAGCTTTATCCTCTAGCTGTTCTGGTTGTTTTATAATGATAGTCCGCTGCCCTTTCAACTCAATCAAACCTTTGTTTTGAAAGGACGAGAGGCGACGGCTTAAGGTTTCTTGGCTCGTTCCAAGGATTGAAGCTAAGTCTCCCTTGCTAATTGGAAGCTGTAACTGAATACTATCATTCAATTCTCCTCTAGACTCAGCCATTAATTCCACTAAATATGAAGCAATTCGTTTCTCAACATCCTGTGAATTTAGTTTTTCAACAAGAGTCTCTGTACGAGTAAGTCTGCTGCTAACTTCCTCTAATACTTTTAGTGAGATGGTAGGATATTGTAAAAGGAGTTGCTGAAAATCCCTTTGGTTAATGGAACAGATTTCAGTATCTTCCATTGCTTCGGCAAAGTTAGAAGTTACGGTATTCGAAAAAAGAGCCAGTTCACCAACGAAATCCCCAGATTCAATGAACCGGATGATTTGTTCCTTTCCATTCTCAGTGAGACGATATATTTTTACCCGACCCTTATGAACAATAAAAAGATGCTCAGAGAGTTCCTCTGATTGAAAAAGGAGCTCTCCTTTAGCTAATTTCCGACTAATACTAACTCCCGCAATTTCTCGCATTTCCTCTTCATTCAAATGGTTAAATATAGGAACTTTGGAAATGCAGGAATTCTTCATATGATCATGACTATTGCAAGAGTGACAGTGCATTTGGAATTACTCCCATCATTAATTTATTTTTGATATGAGCTTATTAGATTTGTATTCTATGATGCCATTCTTTTGTTTATCTTTATATCGTACAAGGCGAATCGCATTAAGAATAACTAGCAAAACACTGGCTTCATGGATGAACATGCCTGATGCTAAGAATACTGTTTTTGTTAAAACTCCGACTAATAATAACACCACTATTGCGACTGCAAAGTACATGTTTTGCTTCATATTCAATACGGTTGCTCTTGCAAGTTTAACTGCCAACGGAAGACGGTCCAGTCTATCCGACATTAATACAACATCTGCTGTTTCCATTGCAACATCTGTGCCGGCCCCGCCCATGGCAATTCCAATATCTGCTGAGGCAATTGCAGGTGCATCATTTATCCCGTCACCAACCATTGCAACTTTATATCCTTGGCTTTTTAGATTCTTAATTCTCTCAACCTTTTGTTCGGGGAGTAATTCTGCATAATATCCATCCAACTTAAGTTGATTTGCTATTATTTCTGCGACTGCTATATTATCTCCCGTTAACATGACAATTTTCTTAATACCTGACTGCTTTATTTTTTGAATGGCCATTACCGCTTCTGGCCGTAGTTGGTCAGAAATTGAAATAACCCCTAACACTGTTTGTGTATCTGAAACAAGTACTACTGTTTGACCTTTTTCTTCTTCGGATGCTACGTATGCTCTTACTTTATCATCTAATTGAATCTTGTATTCAAGTAATAATTTACGTGTACCAATTACTAACTGTCTTTCTGCAACTTTTGCTTCAATTCCTTTACCCTTAAATACTCGGAATTCCCTCGGCTCCTTATTTAGGGCGATATTTCTTTTGTCCGCTTCTTTTACAATTGCCTTTCCTAAATGATGCTCCGAAAAAAGCTCGGCGGTGGCACTTAATTCGAGCAGTTCTTTCTCAGATATTCCAAAAGCCTTAATTGACGAAACCTCTGGTGTCCCTACTGTAAGTGTACCAGTTTTATCAAATGCTACGACATCAATTTGTGAAAGTTGCTCCACGATTTCGCCACCTTTTAGCAAAATCCCATTTTTCGCTCCATTTCCGATCCCTGCAACGATTGAAACAGGAGCAGAGATTACGAGAGCTCCTGGACATGAGATTACGAGAAAGGTTAGTGTTAACTCGATGTCCTTTGAGAAAAGGAAGACTACTATGGCTAGTAACAAAATAATTGGTGTATAAAATGATGCAAATCTTTCAAGATACTTTTGCGTTTTTGCTTTCGAATCCTGGGCTTCCTCAACAAGCTGCAGGATTTTAGAAAAGGTTGTATTTTCCCCTACCCTTTCCGCCTCTAATTCCAAATAACCTGTATCAAGAATTGTCCCGCTATAAACTTTATCGTTTTTACTCTTTAAAACAGGTATCGCTTCACCAGTGATGGTAGCTTCATTGACACTTGCATGGCCAACTCTAACTTTCCCATCTACGGGGATTTTTTCTCCAGACTGTACAAATACAATATCCCGCTCTTTTACATCCTCTACAGGTACAAACATCTTTTGATTGTTTAAAAGAATCCTTGCTTGTTGAGGGGCCAAGTCCATCAACGATCTAAGCGATGAACGTGTTTTTTCAAGAGTACGAGATTCTAAGTATGCCCCAAATAAAAATAGAAAGGTAACCGCCGCTGATTCAACATATTCGCCTATAATGATTGCACCTGTAACTGCAATTGTGACTAAGAGCTCGATGCTGATGATTCGTAATCGTAATGATTGGTACGCTTTGATTACAATAGGGATTCCAGCAAATGCACTTGCTAGTAAAAATGCGATGTTCGCTATGAATATCTGGTCTAATTCACGAAGCAGTATCCCTATCAACAATAGACTCCCGGAAACTATGACTATTTGTTTCTTGTCGCTTCTTCTCACTTTCCTCGCCTCCACTATTTTTCGATTTTAGTAGAAAGAACAGGATAGCCTAGTCTATTCAACAGAGCAGCATATTCATTTGGATCCGCCTTTGTTTCATCGTAGGCAACCTTCACTTTTCCAGAGTTAAATAATACTTTTACTTCGTCTACACCAACCTGTTTCGTTAATGCCTTTTCTATTTTAGCGATACAGCTAGGGCAAGTGAGTTCTTCCATTTTATAAGTAACATTTCTCATTTTTCATTCCTCCTCGTTTGTTTTGTTTTGTTTACACCTTTATTGTACGAAGAGGTTGCGTTGGAAACTTTGACGTGGGTCAAATTTTGATTTTTGGGAGATTAACTTATGAAACTACATGAAATCCTTTCATTTTTCTGGGGAATTGCTTGTTAGAAGGTTTGAAAATTGGGGTTATGCAGTTTAATTCTGATTTGTGCATGTTATTTTGGATTTCTACATTTTAATCAAAATTTATGCACTTTAGCAAAATCCGGGCCAGAAAACCACACCATTTTCATAATCAGAAAACATCAGATGCGTGATTGCAATCATGCAAAAAGAGGAGGTTTCCCCCCTCTACACTTAGACTCTCTTTTGTCCACTCTTATACCCATCACGAGCACGGTATTGCTGTGGTGCACGTGTCGGATAGCGTAATGGAAAGCTAAACATATGAACAAGCTTTGTGAATGGAATAGATGCAAATAATAAAAACGATAGGACCACATGAACCTTAAACAACGTTGGTACTCCGAGCATAAGTCCAGGTTGTGGATTCAATGTGAATAAACTTCGAAACCACGGGCCAATGGATACACGGTATTCATAAGCTGCAACCGTTGTATTGTAGATAATCGTCATATATGTGCCTAATCCAGCCACTAGGAGAAGCAAGATGACTGTAAAATAATCTCCAAAGGACGAATGTACACGTATCTTTTCAATTGCAAGCTTCCGTATCAGAAAGAAAATTAGCCCAAGTACCACCATAACTCCAGCAAACCCTCCACCTACAATGGCAAAAAAGTGATAGGTATGGTCGTCTACCCCGATTGCGTTATAGAACTCCAAAGGAATCAATACCCCCATTACATGTCCAAAAAACGCAAAGATAATTCCATAGTGAAACAAAGGAGATGCAACTTTTAGCCACTTTTTCTCAAATATCTCAGTTGATGGTGCCGTCCAGGTTTTACCTCGAAAAATAAAGCGGTAAAAAGTTGCAACAACAAGAATCGTACCGCAGATATACGGGTAGATCGTCCACCAAAACAATAACTCCATCCAAACGCCTCCTTCCTGTCATGTAAGGTGAAAATTACTATTTCCGTACATGTACCTTAATGGTAAACCACTAACAATCACAAAGTTATCCACATATACACAGGATAACCTTTGATTTATCCACATTATCAACATGCGTATCCACATGTATTCTAAACAATTAATCCACAAAATTCACAGCAATCCACAGATCTTATCCACATTGTCCACATTCCCAAAAAAACTATTTATTGATACATCATTGGATAAGGTAGTTCTTCTAAATCCGCTTCCTCTCGTTCGTTTTCAAGTATAAGTATCTCTTCCGTTTCAGGTGCTTCAAATACAAACATCATTAGTAAGTCTACTGCCCTCTGATATGGATTTGATTCTGGAAGATGTTTAAGGATACGGTGAATTGCAAATGCCAGCCGACGTGACAGCCGCTCGAAATTCTCTCCTTCAGGTGCATGCGCTAAAAGCTCGAGGAGCATCGGAATATAGTCAACTATTTCCTGCCCCTCATATTCGAATCCAGCTTCACAAATCAGTTTCTGCAATTTAATCAATGCTGCTCCACGTTTCCGACTATCTCCCAGTTCATGTGCAGTGAGATAAAGACCTGTTTTATCCTTATAGTCAAAGGTATCCACATAAAGCTGTTGAAGATCAAGTAAGGAATATTCAAAGAGAGGCTTTACCCGTTCTAGAATCTCATTTCTCATTCTTATAGAAGAAACTTGCTCAGTTACAAACTCCTCAATATCTTGATATCCTTCCAGTAATTCTTGTGTAGGATAATCAAGCACTCGAGACATGATGACTGCTATCGCTTTTGATTCATTATTCATTGATTTCCACTTCTTTCAAACGGATATGTCACCATTCCTTCAGGTGGTGCTAAGTCTTCGATACTGCAGGCTCCTTGCTTGTAATGAAGATCTTCGTCCATTTCGCGACGACCTGTTGGAATTACAAATCTTTCATTATACTTCGCAACTCCCAGTAATCGATTCATTTCTTCAAGTTCTTCTACAGTTGTGCCCGCTTCTTCTAAAAGCTTACTCTTAGCCACTTCATCAATTCCACCTACTGTTTTCGCACGCATATGAACACGCATAGCTGCCATTTTTAACAGAACTCTTCGTATCACACTTGTGTCATCAGCAGCTAAGATAGAAGCCAAGTATTCCATTGGTATTCTCATGTCATCCACAGCCGGGATATAGCCATCTACACTCAAACTCTGCTCATTTGTAATATGATTCATGATTGGACTTAGTGGTGGAACATACCACACCATTGGTAGAGTTCGATATTCAGGATGTAATGGTAAGGCAATTTTCCACTTCATTGCCATCTTATAAATTGGTGACTCCTGAGCACTTTTAATCCAGCTATGATTGATTCCTTGTTCTTGAGCCTTTTCAATTACTTCCGGGTCAAATGGGTCTAAGAATACAGAAAGCTGTGACTCGTATAAATCCTTCGGGTCTTCTACAGATGCCGCTTCCTTTACTTTGTCAGCGTCATAAAGAACAACTCCGATATATCGAATACGTCCGACACATGTTTCTGAACATACTGTTGGAAGGCCCGCTTCAGTACGTGGATAACAAAAATTACATTTTTCTGCCTTATGTGTGTTCCAGTTATAATATACCTTGTGGTATGGGCATCCATTCATACAGAAACGCCAGCCACGACATGCATCCTGATCAACAAGTACAATTCCGTCTTCATCACGCTTGTACAATGCTCCTGACGGACAAGACGCCACACAGGATGGATTTAGACAGTGTTCACAGATCCTCGGCAAATACATCATGAATGTTTTTTCATATTCCATCGCAATATGCTCTTGAAGCTTCTGAACATTCGGATCCAGCGGAACTACTTCACTTCCACCAGCTAGGTCATCGTCCCAGTTTGAACCCCATTCTGGTTTATCGATATACTTTCCTGTAATCATTGACTTCGGACGTGCGACAGGGATATTCTCTCCCTTTTTCGCCTGATGCAAATGCTCAAAATCATATGTCCACGGTTCATAAAAATCATCAAGCTCTGCCATGTTAGGATTGTAAAAAATATTGGCTAGTTTCGAAATTGGCCCACCTGCACGTAAATGTAATCTCCCGTTTCTTAGTGTCCAGCCACCCTTATAGCGGTCAGTGTTTTCCCACTCCTTCGGGTACCCTGGTCCAGGGCGGGTTTCCACATTGTTATACCAGACATATTCCATGCCCGGTCGATTCGTCCAGACGTTTTTACAAGTAACAGAACAAGTATGACAGCCAATACACTTGTCCAAATGCATGACCATCGCAACTTGTGCTTTAATTCTCAAGCCAGTCGACCTCCTTTAATGGGCGAACAATCGCCAACGTATCTCTCTGGCTACCAGTTGGTCCATAGTAATTAAAACCATAGCTTAACTGCGAATAACCACCAATCATATGTGTCGCTTTCGGATAAATTCTAGTCACACTGTTATGTGTACCGCCACGATTTTTATTGATTGTGTTACCAGGCACACCCATCGTCCGATCCTGAGCGTGGTGCATATACACCGCGCCACGCGGCATCCGGTATGTGAGTACAGCTCTCGCAACAACTGCCCCATTCCGGTTATAAAGTTCAATCCAATCATTGTCTTTAATTCCGATTTCAGCTGCATCCTCTTCATTCATCCAGACAACCTGCCAGCCACGGAATAGCTGTACCATATGCCTTGTGTCAGTGAACATCGTATGAATACCCCATTTTTGGTGAGGTGTCATATAACGGAGAGTGATTGATTTCCCTGTGTTTGCAACTTCTTTTTCACCCTTCACAAATGGCCCCTTATTTATCGGAGGAATGTATAACGGAAGCCCCTCTCCATAATCAAGCATGACTTCATGATCTAAATAAAAACTTTGACGACCAGTTAACGTATGCCATGGAATATGATATTCCTTGTTCACCGTGAACGGAGAATAGCGTCTATTATCATTTTCCAATCCACTCCAAACCGGAGTTGAGATGGTTTGACGAGGTTGAATGGTTAAAGCGTCTAATGTATAGTCCTCATCCTCACGCCCCTCTGAAATATGACCGAGTTTTTTACCAGTCTTCTGCTCCATCGACTTCCAGCCTTCAACAGCACGCTTTCCGTTGGTCGCACCGGACATTAGTAAAATAGCATTTATCGCTTGCACATCAGAGTAAAGTGAAGGATATCCCTTTCCGATTCCTTCGTACTTGGAAGGTCCCAATCGGTCCATTAAGGATTGGTATACTTTATCTCCAGGAATCTTAACTCCTTTTGTACCATATCCATTTTTAATGTTTGGACCAACCGTTATCCACATATCATATACATTTGGATAATCACGCTTTACATAATTTAAGTTCGGCATTGTTTTACCAGGTATGCCTTCCACTTCGCCTTTTCGCCAATCTTTAACCTTCCCGAAAGGCTGAGCGATTTCATTAATTGTATCGTGTGCTAATGGAGAAATGACCACATCTTCTTGTGGAGGCAAATGCTCTCTCGCCAACTCTGAGAATGTTTTCGCAATCTGTCTAAAAGCATCCCAGTCACTTCTTGTATCCCAGGGCGGACTAATCGCAGCATTAAACGGATGAACAAATGGATGTAAATCCGTTGTACTGATGTCTTGCTTTTCGTACCATGTTGCTGCCGGTAAAATGATGTCAGAGAACAGACCAGAGCTCGTCATTCTAAAATCCATACTTACAAACAAATCTGTTTTTGCTTCTGGCGGCTTCTCCGTAATATTTACATCCTTTGGTTGCCAGGAATGTTCTGGATCTGATAGCACCGTATCTTTAGAGCCAATTAAATGCTTCACGAAATACTCGTGTCCCTTTCCACTATCCCCCAATAAATTAGAGCGCCAGTTAAAGAAGACACGCGGGAAGTTTCTAGGATCATTTGGGTTTTCTATCGCAAAATCAAGTTCTCCATCTACCATCTGCTTAGCAATGTAATCTGTAACAGCTTTATCATCATTACCATGTTTAGCTCGAGCATCCTTCATTACATCTAATGTGTTTTGCGAGAGTGATGGAAAGCTTGGTAGCCACCCCAACCTCGCTGAAAGTGCATTAAAGTCTGCAGGATGCATCTTTGTATATTGACTACCCCATTCGTTTTGTACATCATCAGCATCGTATTCATACCGGAACTGTTCAGTTGCAAAGTAGAAGAATGAAGTTCCATTCATTAAACGTGGTGCTTTTACCCAGTCATTTGCGAACGCAATTTGTTGAAATCCTTCTAACGGACGAACCTTTTCCTGCCCTACATAATGAGCCCATCCTCCACCGTTTACGCCTTGGGAACCAGTTAACATCACAAGGTTTAAAATTGAACGGTAAATTTGGTCACTATGGTACCAGTGATTCGTACCGCCACCCATTGCAATCATTGACTTCCCTTGTGTTAAAGCTGCATTTTCAGCAAATTCGCGTGCTACTTGAATGACATGTTCCTTTTTCACACCTGTTATACTTTCCTGCCAGGCTGGTGTGTATGGTCTAGTTGCATCATTATAATCAGTTGGATAATCGCCTGTTAGTCCTCGATTAACACCTGTATGTGCGAGCATAATATCAAAAACGGTTGTGACAATTAGTTCATCACCATTTTTGTCCTTAATCTTTTTAACTGGGACACCACGTTCAACTTTTCCACCCTGTTGCTCAGCAAAATAAGGGAATTCAACCAGTGCAACTTCATCTGAATCCTGTAAAAAGCTGAGTCGAGGATTAATACTCGTTCCATCCTCATTTACCATATCTAAGTTCCACTTGCTACCACTATCCCAACGGTGGCCTTGGGTACCATTCGGAACTGCGACGTTTTTGGAGCTATCATCCCATACTACAGTTTTCCAGTCGCCGTGCTCTTGTTGGTCTGAAAAGTCAGAAGCACGAACAAATCGATCCGTTCGATAACTATTATTCTTTTTATTTAATACAACTAGAAACGGAAGGTCTGTATACTGCTTAACGTAATCTGTAAAATATGGTGTTTCCTTATCTACATAAAATTCTTTTAAAATAACATGTGTCATCGCCATCGCCAATGCGCCATCCGTACCTGCTTTGGCCGGCAACCAAATATCAGCAAACTTATCATACTCAGCATAATCTGGACTTACCCCTACTACCTTTGTACCGTTATAGCGAGATTCAACCATAAAATGAGCGTCAGGTGTCCTTGTTTGTGGGATGTTTGTTCCCCAGATGATGAAGTATTTTGTGTTATACCAATCTCCACTTTCAGGCACATCCGTTTGATCACCCCACACCTGTGGAGATGCTGGAGGTAGATCCGCATACCAATCGTAAAAGCTCAGTATAGACCCACCTATTAAAGATAAAAACCTCGTCCCGCCGGAATAACTCACCATCGACATTGCAGGGATTGGGCTAAAACCAACAACCCGGTCAGGACCGTATTTTTTGATCGTATAAATAGTAGAAGCTGCAATGATTTCACAGACATCCTTCCATGTTCCACGAACAAAGCCGCCTTTACCACGGGCTGACACATATTGAGCACGTTTTTCTGGATTAGTGACAATGTTTTCCCATGCTTGGACAGGGTTGTCTGCTTTCTCCAATTCTTCTTTCCAAAGAGCAAAAAGATCTCCACGCACATATGGATACTTCACACGAGTCGGGCTATATGTATACCATGAGAAACTTGCGCCACGCGGGCATCCTCTAGGCTCGTAATCCGGGAAGTCGTCCCCGGTTGATGGATAATCTGTCTGCTGTGTCTCATAGGCGATAATTCCGTCTTTCACATGAATTCTCCAGCTACAAGACCCCGTACAGTTTACGCCATGAGTAGAACGAACAATTTTATCGTAGGCCCATCGATTTCGATAAACAGATTCCCAGTCACGCGGACGTGGATTCTCCTCTGTCCAGCCATCATTGATTCGCTCTCCACGGACTAAATGCTTCAATGAATGTAGCAGATTATTTTTCTTTGCCACTGCCGCCATCCCTTTCTTTCAGGAGATTCGCTAATGGATTGAAATCTTCCCCAACAATTCGATAAGATTCATTTCCTTGTTGGAATTCCTCTAAGAACACATTCCAGCTCGAAGCATTTGCCGCTGCTAAAATAAGACGTTGTAATGTCCCCATTTCATCAATTTGGTAGATTTGTTCAATCATTTTCCCTGGGACGTCACCAAATCTCATTCTTAATACAGCTATTAAATCTTCGCGGTCATCAATTAGCATTGTGTCATTCTCTAATGAAAACAATTGAATATACAACCCCTTTTATACTTTAATCATCTTGTAATAATCTGAGATTAGTTGATTCTTGCAAGTTTCAGCAGTTTCTTTAAAAAATGTAGCTACTTCCTCATCTGGTTCTGTTGCTTGCTCAAAGCTTACAAAGGTCGACACAGTCTGTGAAAAAGACTGTGAAAACCGCAGCTTTACTTCATACCCATCTGTTTGTTTAACGACAGTCGCATGAATATCATAGGAATGGATGTTGTATTTAGAAAAAACGTCCACCATCTTTTGATATAAACTAGGTGCAGCAAATCGAAGTAGCTTTTCCTCAATTACATCCTTTTTACTCATTTACATCCCCTTTCCTCCATTACCTAATTTTTCAAGTTATTATTCGTTACTTGCCAGGAGTTTATTCATTTCGTCGTCATTATGAATCTCATCAATAATAATTAGACTATCTAGAAGTGGGATCATTCGGTAATCTGCCTCTTGAGTTTCTAAGCTTTTCTTCATAGTCGCAACAATACGTCGCATTAAATCATGGTCACGAGTAAGCTGGTTCACTATTTTTTCGCGGCTAGGGTCCTCTTCCACCATTTCCTTATATAAGCCTGACTCCTCTGAATCAGCGTGCTTTAGGGTCCTCGATTCCCAGTGGTCAATTGCGATCTCCGCCACCTGAAGTGCCTTCTCCTTGTCACCTTCCTCCAAACACTTACGGAACAAATTACGCAACTCCTTTGCCTCATTTAAGGCCGCCTCATGAATAGAAGAATGCGCATCCTGTTTCTTCAAACTTGGTCCTGACATCTCAATCATCCTTTCATAATCTGACAAAATTTGATAACCTCCTCACCATCATTTCCATTACAAAAATTGATAAACAAAAAATTGGTACAGAGGGACAGAACCTTGACCCACAATAATTGCTAGTTTCCCTTATTTACAGGAAAAGCGAATCACGGTGTTTGATTTGAAAAATTTGTGAATATTGGAGTTTAGGGGTGGTGGGTGTACGTGGGGACAGGTCCTTATCACAATTAACTGAGGATGTAACGTTAGAAACCATTGAGATGCAGGGAAATCTGAAATAATTGCTGAAGAAACCTCATATTTGCTAATCTATATAAATAATTGCGAATAACCCAGTTAGTTGCTGATTAAAGCATTAATTTCTAGTCGATTTACCTATTTTGTTTTTTTCCATTAATAAAGACAAAGAGCCAGGGTTCTACACCCTGACTCCTCCATCATCACTTTTTTCTGTCAAATCATTAAATAATCCCACATAGTATTTAACCTCACCAGCTTCATTTTTCACTTCACTAATGGTCAACCATTCTAGATATATATCACCATTTTTTCGTTTATTCCAAATTTCACCCTGCCAGTATCCTTTTTCATAAATTGAATTCCACATTCTTTCATAGAAAGAATCATCATGCTTACCTGAACGTAGTAAACTAGGCTTTTGTCCAATTGCCTCATCAGTCTCATAACCAGTTACCCGAGTAAAGGCATGGTTCACCTTCTCAATTATTCCTTTTGGGCTCGTCACCATCATGCCTTGTGCAACATTTTCAATAAGCTTTGATTCGAGGCTTATTCTTTCCAGATAGAACATCCAAACAACGATGACTGCACTTAATAGCGCAAACATCGCTAATGACATAAATCCAATCGCATAATGACCAGTAATATTAAACACAATCGATAAAACGAGTGGTGGGAAGAATCCACCTAATCCTCCCATAGCAGAAACAATTCCGTTGACAATACCAGCCTGCTTCGAAAAATAGTACGGTACCAGCTTAAAGATCGTACCATTTCCGATTCCCGCGCAAAAGGCAACTGTCAAACTACCGATTGAATATAGTGTAATATCTGGCGAAAACGAAAGAAGTACCCCTGAAAACGTAAGACCATTAAAAACAAGGAATAAGATTAAATAAGGATTAAATTTATCTCCCAACCAACCACCAACCGGTCTCATCAAAGTTGCTAAAGTAATAAAACCTGCGGTACGTAACCCGGCATCCACCGAAGTTAATCCAAAGTTTGTAACTAAGAAATTTGGTAGGTAAACAGTAAACGCAACAAATGATCCAAATGTTACAAAATAAAACAAACTTAGAAACCAAAGCTTTTCATTTTTATAAACACTTTTTATTTGCTCACCCAAGGGGTTATTCACTTTCGGTTCTTGTCGGTCACCAAAGAGAAAGTTCAATACAGCAAATAAAAGAACTGGTATTAAAAATAACCGAACTGTGGTTTCCCAGCCATAATTAACCGCAAGCACTGGCGCAGCGAAGGAAGTAATTGCGGTCCCTATATTCCCAGCACCATAAATACCATTCACAAACCCATGTCGTTCTTTGGGATAATATTTCGGGAGGGATGTTACACCAATTGAAAAAACCGCTCCTCCAACTCCCAGTAACAGTCCACCGAGAATTAAGTCAGCTAACGAATCCGCCATACTAATATAAAAGATGGGTAGTAACAACACTAAAAAGCTAATAACGAATAACCATCTTGCCCCAAATCGATTTGTATAATAGCCTAGTAGGATCCGTAATAACGACCCTAAAATGACAGGTACCGCTGTCACCAATGCCACCTGATTGTCGGCAAGGGGAATATCCTGTTTTATATTCGGCATCAATGAAGAAATAATGACCCACACCATAAATCCAACAACTAAACTAGAGGTTTGAAGGGGTAGCTGCCATTTTTGTAATTTCATTCTATTCCTCCTCAAAACACTTATGTATCATTACTTTCTTTGTAGTTTGTGGAATTAATAAAATTTCAAACCCACTTTTGGCATTTAGTTTTTATAAAAGAAAACAGACCCGGAAACCACCGAGTCCATCTATTATTTAAATCGATTTTTAAAAAATGAAAATATACCCTTCTTTTCAGTATTCTGATTTTGAAGTGTTACTTTAGGTGTACTGCTGACATATATCTCTTCCTTATCAACTGCATATTCATGCGCTAACACCAAACCCAGCTCAGAGTTGTATTCCTTATTTGTAACAAGAGTGTATTTTATATTATATTTATTTGCCATTTTCACATATTTAGAAAGAAATTTATAATTCATATTTCCGTTTAAATACATATGTGCCTCTAAATTTGCTTTGCAGGCATCCTCAATTTCAGGATATACCTTACTCTCCCTCACCTGAGACGCCATTAAAGCAATGATAACACGCTCTCGCAACGTTCCTAAAAACTTCTTCCGTTCCTCTGGCTTTATTTCTTTAGCCCCATGGATACCTTGCTGGAGAATATCATCAACAGATGGTTTAGACAACGGCTTTCTCTCCCTTTTACATTTGTCATATTTTACGCAAATTCCTCAAATAACTTTCTTCTTTTTAAAAATATTCCTATTGTGATTGATAGGTTCATCATAACAAATCTTCTTTTTGAGAAGAAATCAAATGGCTAACCTTCATAATAATGTTAAAAACATGGGACTATATGAAAATTTTTATTGACGAAAGAATCTACTAACTGGTATTATTTTCATATTACAAGGAAGGGAGTGAGATTTTACGATGATCAATCTAAATGGCGGTACGATGAAGTTAACTAGAATATCTCTCACTCCTACGGATAACGTTTAACACGTTAGTGCTTTTATTTTTCCTGGGGCTACAGGGTTATTTTATATAACTCTGTAGCCCTTTTCTTTTGGAGTTAAAGAGAACTTCAGCGTGCCACGGTTAGATTTTTGAAATTAATCTAATGAAAAAGGGTGCGTGTGTATTTTATGATGAAGCTTAGTACGATGGAAAAAATAATGGGAACAGTTGATGAGAACTGGAGATGTTCACTTGCCGAGCAAATATTACAAAACTGGACCTACGATGAAGGATCGGTTTATTTTTACCGTGCATCAGCAAATACGGTTTGCGTGTTTAAATCAGATACTCAATTGCGGTTTTTGAGGTTTACATTTGCTAGCGAAAAAGAATTTACTTCACTTGAGTCGGAAATTAAAATTCTACTTTCCTTGAAAGATAGTGATGTAAAGGTTGCGTTGCCAATTGCGTCTAAAGCAGGAGACTACATTGAGATAGTTGAAACTGAACTAGGAAAGGTATATGCAGTAGTTTTTGAAGGATTAACAGGAGATCATATTGACATTGAAGAGATGAATGATGAACAGTTTTGTAACTGGGGGAAAACACTCGGACAACTTCATAACAAATTTAAATCTCTCCCTACAAATATTGCGGATAAGCGCAGTAGCCACCAGGAACAATTAAAGTTTGTTCGTGACAATCTACCTGCACAAGAGGTAGCAGCTTTTCATGAATTAGATTTTGTCTCGGGTTGGATTGAGAACCTGCCAAAGACCAATGAAAACTATGGGTTAATTCATTATGATTTTGAACTAGATAACCTTTGCTGGAATGATAATGTAGCATCCATATTAGATTTCGATGACTGTATGATGCACTGGTATGTGGCAGATATAGCTTTTTCTTTACGCGATTTATTCGAAGAAGGTTATGATTCTACTAACCTAAAGTTTCTTGAATTTTTAAAAGGATATGAAAGTGAAACGAACCTTGGTCACTCAATACTTGAGGATTTGTCTTGGTTTTACCGATACCATAATCTAGTTACGTTTGCTAGTCTACTTCAAACCGTAGATGTTTCACAGGGACCTGAAAAACCTGTGTGGTTAAACGGGTTAATTGAAAAACTTGAAAACAAGATTAGTAAATATCGGGAAGGGTTTGGGGAAATCTAATAAGAACGGCCTACTCCTAAATTTAGGGGTAGGCCTGTTATATTATGAATTTACTATTCTATTCTTTCTAACATATATAAAAAATATGCCTGAACCTACCAGAAGTAGAGAAACTCCAGCAACAAGCAGATTGTAATTTGAGCTTGCAGTATCTGGAAGTTTATTACCTGATTTAACTGGTTTTTGCTTATCTGGTGCTTGCTTATCTGGCGTTTGTTTTGGATCTTCCTTCACAGGCTCCTCTTTTACAGGTGGCATTTCTTCTGCTGGAGGCTCTTCTTCAACAGGTGGCTCCTCCTCTGCAGGTGGTTCTTCTTCAGGTTCGATGATGTTTGTGATTTCGATTGTTTGTACTTTTTCTTCACCAAATCCACTTAATACATAGACTGTGTAAAATCCATTTTCTGTAACCTCAAACACTGGATTAGCTACTTCTATCTCATTCCCGTTCTCTTCAAAATCCTTGACCTCTAATTGCCCTGGTAGCCACTTTATTTCAAGAAGCTCTTCTTGGTTTGTTTCTACAGCTATAGTAACAGGACCTTCAGTTGACTCTGTTGGTGTTGGAGTAAGGGTAATCTTTAATTCTGGTGGAAACAATTGATATAACACTTGGTCTGCTAAAGAAGCTAATGCTTTCTGTCCAGCTATTGTCGGATGGACATCTGGGAAGGGAAGAATAAATGTATCCTGTTTTCCTTCGAATGCAGAGTACGCATCCACTAAGAACGTACCAGGGATTTGCCCGAATGGTAAATATACAAGTTCATTGATACCCTTTTGCTCTCCTTCTCCATTAATTAGAGTCTTTCCAAGAGTATGCAAGACAGGATTAGTTTTTGCCTCAAATGGATTATACATATTATAGAAAACTATAGGTGCAGTATTGTTTACGGAGCGTATACCCTGAAAAATCATTTTTAGATTTTCGCCTAATTGAAATGCAGTTTGAACAATCTTTCCTTTTAAGGCCATTAATTCTGACTCGGAAAGTGGTCTAGGATTACTTCTTAAATCCATTATTTCTGGCAACTGAAGAAAATCATTATTACCAATATTTAGTGTAATGACATCAGCTTGAGCGATTGCTGTTAAATATGTCGGATCAGCCGCAGTGAACTTTTCTAATAACTGTGTTGAAGTCCACCCAGGATAACTTAGATTTGTTACCTCAAATCCCCCTCCTAAGATATAGTTAGGAAACGCATGACTAGATGGTTTTGTTTTATCAGGATTCTCACCCTCATATAAATTCCATCCAAAAGTTATTGAATCCCCCAGTGCAACTAATGATGGTTTGTCCACTGTTACCTCTTCTGCAAAAACCATAGGCGATACAAAAGCATTCATCAATAAAACTAGCAAAAATAGAATCGATAGTTTTCTCTCTTTATACCACAACGAAAGTCCTCCTCCTTTTGTAATGTTTGTCCAATACCCCATTATTATATTTTTACTTTTCTGACAAAACAATCGTATTCGTTCGTTGTTTTCCTACAGGGTTTTACAAATTCTAACAATCGATTTTATAAACTGACACCAACTTACTAACGAAACAAATCAGTTTCATTCATACAGCTTAATTTGCTAAAATATGGCTATACAATCCACAAGGAGCTGAGATTCCATGAAGACGAAGGTTAGACTAGGAAGAACTGACTTATATGTAAATCCTATAGGGCTTGGTACGAATGCAGTTGGTGGGCACAATATTTATCCAAATTTAAATGAAGAAACAGGAAAAGAACTGGTTCGGGCTGGTATTGAGAATGGCATGAATTTCTTAGATACAGCTTATATGTATGGACCCGAACGTTCTGAGATACTTATTGGTGAAGTAATTAAAGAACAAGGAATACGCGATGATATTATATTGGCAACTAAGGGTGCGCAACGTTATGTAAATGGTGAAGTAACTCGGGATAACTCTCCTGCATACCTACGGGAAACAGTAGAAGAAAGCTTAAAGCGTCTTCAAACAGACTATATTGATTTATTTTACATTCACTTTCCAGATGACGAGACTCCAAAGGATGAGGCAGTTGGAGCATTGAAGGAATTAAAGGATGAAGGAAAAATTAGAGCTATTGGGGTTTCAAATTTTTCAATGGAGCAATTAATTGAAGCAAATAAGGATGGCTATTTAGATGTCATTCAAGGGCATTACAACCTGTTCCGACGTGAAGCTGAAACTGATATTCTGCCATTTGCTAAAAAACATACGATTTCCTTTATTCCATACTTCCCGCTTGCTTCTGGATTACTCGGTGGAAAATACACGAAGGAAACTACTTTTGAAGATGGTCGTTCAAGAAATCCACTTTTCCAAGGAGAAGCGTTTATAAGTAACTTGGAGAAGGTAGAGAAACTCCGAGAAATTGCATTAAGCAAAAATGCAGAGGTAGCGCATGTTGCACTTGCATGGTATTTAACTCAACCAACAATTGATGCTGTTATTCCAGGTGCAAAGAAACCGGAGCAAGTGTTACATAATTTAAAAACACTCGATGTTGAACTAACTGCTGAGGAAATTGAGAGAATTAGTGAGATCTTTAGATAAAAACATGTAAGGAAGCCCTTATTCTTAAAGGCTTCCTTAATTTTTCAGCATATAAATTGGCTCTATAGGCGTTATTTCATTTCTATGGTCGTTACTTACATTCTATAGGCGTTAGCATTTTCAACAACACTCAAAACCACAACAAATAATACACAAAACCAAACCCAACCGCCAAGATCATAATTATTAAACTCTTTTTCTTACTAACTCCCCACGTAACAACACCCGAGAGAAACCATCCGGAACACAGTATTCCGACACCTAGATGTTTTAAGATATGTACATCACTTATGAATCCTGAAAAGAATAATAAGATACCACCCAAGCGTAGACCTTCTACCCAAAAATCTAGTTCTTTTAGCAAATGTCTTAGATTTTTACGTTTATCTTTTTTGGACTTTCGGTATTCTTTGACCACATGAAAAATGAACATTCCCCATATGGCTGCAAATACTAGTATCTCCACAATATCCATTGGTTTCTCCTCACTAAGCTATTTTATATGTTGAAGTTCCTCAATAAGATGTTGTTCAATCTGTTTGGTATCCTCTGGGTGAAACACATGGGCGGACTTTTCCGACCAGATTAGCCGTTTTCCTTTATCAGCCTTTAGTTTATTATAGTATGTTTCTACTAATCTTCCATTTACATGGAAATCGTGCCGGCCATGGATAAAGGTAACCGGTATTGATATTTCCTTCAAGCTATCCATGAAATTATTGGTAGCTAGTTCCTCGATAAAGTGCCTGGAATAGACAAGTTTAAACCCTTTATAAAATGTATGATACATATCTTTTAATGAGTACTCCCTTGATTTCATCATGTCCATTGTTAACTTAAATAAGCTAGGTGAATGTTCTGCTCCCGTATAAATCAGCGTATTAAATCTTTGCTGCCATTTCCGAATGACACCCCATTGTTCAAAACTTTCAACATATGGAGGTTCACCAACAGCTTCTAGTTCTCTTAGAGCCTTTTGATTCCTTCTGTTTACTGCCTCATTCTTCAGCCACGCATAGGAAAGTTTATCATTCTCTGTCCAACTTACAATCTGTGATAAACCAACATATGAATGATATTTTTCTGGACAGTTAGCTACGAGATTAAGTCCAACTGTACTACCCCATGAATGAGCTGCGAGGAATATTTTCTCTTGGACAAACCTGTTTCGTAAATAATCGGTTAATTCAACTGCATCTGAAACAAATTGTGAGATGGTCATTGTATTGTTTGAAATGCTGGCATGATAAGACTTCCCTGTACCGCGTTGATCCCAAAATACTACAACAAAATGCTTTATTAATTCTTTCGTGTTCGTAACAATTGTATAATCATAACCTTTTGAAGATACACCAGGAATCGGTAGAGAAGGTCCTCCGTGTAGTATCAACAAAACCGGCTTCGTTACATCCACTGCTTGAAGTAAAATGGTTTGCTTTATTCCACCGAGTGAAATTGTTTCAACTGAACAAAGTCCATTCTCAGGAATCTCGTAATTTTTTTCTCTTGTAAATACCGCCATACTTTTCCAACCTTTCCCAGAACCTTTTATTTCTATCTCTATAATTCTCCTTTTCTTTCTTTTATTCCTTTAGAACTTTGTCGAATTATTGGTATCTTTTTTCTTTGACAATAATGTGAATTTATAATAACTTATTAGAGTTCTGATAAAAACTAACAAAAAATATTATATATATGAAAAGAGGTGCAGCTATGGCGGCAGACCAACGTAAAAAGATGATTATTTTAATGATCAATATGTTTATCGCAATCGGGAGCTTTGGTATTATTATTCCAATTTTGCCAGCCTATTTAGAGTCGATTGACCAGGGCGGAAAAGCAGCAGGACTTATGATTGCTATCTTTGCTGGTGCTCAGTTTATCTTCTCTCCTATTGCAGGTAAGTGGACGGATCAATATGGCCGTAGAAAGATGATTATTTATGGATTACTCTTTTTAACTCTATCAATGTTTATTTTTTATCTCGTTGATTCGATTTGGTTGCTGTATGCATCTCGTGTAATTGGAGGAATTGGCGCGGCACTACTGGTGCCTGCGATATTTGCATATGTGGCAGACATTACTACCTTTGAACAACGCGCAAAAGGGAACAGCTATGTTTCAGCTGCGATGTCACTTGGAATTGTAGTAGGCCCTGGAGTTGGTGGCTTTTTAGCAGACTATGGATTAAAGTTTCCATTCTTAATTTCCGCACTAGTTTCATTGGTTTCTGTTATCTTCTCTTTTGCAGTATTAAAAGAGAGCCAACAAAAAGATGCTACTGAAGGTTTTGCTCATATTGACGATGAGCCAATGGCTAAAAAATTAGTTCGTTCTGTAAAAATGCCATTCTTCATCCCTCTAATTATTACTCTGGTAATGAGCTTCGGGTTAATGGCGTATGAGTCTGTAATCGGTCTATTTGTAGACTATCAATTTAGTGCAAGTCCTCAGGATATAGCAATTATGGTTACATCTACAGGTCTTGTAAGTGTAATTGTTCAACTCTTTGTTGTCGATAAAATGGTGACTCGTTACGGCGAGGGTAAGATCTTAAACATCTTCTTAATAGTTGCCGCTTTAGGATTCTTCCTTTCATTAGTAGCATCGAGCTATGCAGTGTTTTTCGGTATTACATTACTAATTTTCTTAGCAACATCAATTCTTCGTCCAGTATTAAATACATTAATTTCGAAACTTGCTGGAAATGAACAAGGGTTCGCAATGGGGATGAATAATGCTTACATGAGTATCGGAAATATATTAGGGCCAACGCTTGGTGGGTTATTATACGATGTGCATATCATTTATCCATTTATTTTAGGGCTTATATTGTTAGTAGTGACCATTTTCATTACTTTTCTATGGCAAAAGAACGCTAAACCTAAAGCGCAATTAAAAACACAAGTGTAACCAAAAGGTCGTACCTGTTAGGGTACGACCTTTCTTTATCTTGCAATATGAACCTTTAACTGTTTTCCTTTAATAGTTGTATTCTTCATTTGTTGTAATACAAGCTGCCCCTTACCATTAAGAATATCTACATAAGTTACATTTTCTTGAATCGTGATAATCCCAATATCATCTGCAGATACTCCTTGAAGCTTTGCAATCGTTCCAACGAAATCAACCGCCCGCAATTTTTTCTTTTTCCCGCCATTAAAATAAAGCTTTAGAATATCTTTGTTAACATTATCTGCTTTATCCTTTTTTAGACGAGGCTGGCTATTCATCTTAGTTTCGAAAGCAGGCATTGCTATAGCTACCTCATCCTTTGTTGGTGGTTCAACTTTCGTAATCTCAAATCCAATATAGTCTTCAATTTCACTTATAAAAGGTATTTCCTTTTGCGTAACAAATGTAATTGCTTTCCCAGTTTGTCCCGCTCTACCTGTTCGGCCAGTCCGATGTACATACCGTTCCTTATCATGTGGAACATCATAATTAATAACAAGTGAAATATTCTCAACATCTATCCCTCTCGCCGCCACATCAGTAGCTATTAAATATCGGAACTCTCCTCTTTTAAAATCATCCATTACCGCAAATCGATCTTCTTGTACCATTCCACCATGAAGCATGTCACACGAATAATGTGCTTTTTCTAACTTTCTAAATAGCTGGTCAACGCGTTCCTGTGTGCTACAAAAGATAATGCAGCTATCTGGATTTTCTACCGTAGCTACTGATTGTAAAAGCAAAAGCTTATCATTTTCGTCAGTTTCAATAAATGAATGCTCTATTTTTTGTTTAATATCCATCGATGACTTACTTTCAATAATAACTGGATTCTTCATATATGTATGTGAAAGTTGGGCAACATCTTCTGGTAATGTAGCTGAAAAGAGCATCGTCACCCGATTCACAGGTAATGTTTGAATGATAGCTTCTACCTGGTCAATAAATCCCATATTCAGCATTTCATCAGCCTCATCAATTACCAAAAACTGAAGATTATCAACAATAAGAGTCCCCTTTTCTAAATGGTCGAGCACTCTTCCAGGCGTCCCCACTACAACATGCGTCTTTTGCTTGAGTTCTATTTTTTGCCTTTCAAAGCTCTGTTTACCATAAATGGCCGCAGCCTTAATTCGCTTGAATCGCCCTATATTTGTTATCTCATCTCTTACCTGTGCTGCCAACTCTCTTGTTGGAGTCAGCACCAACGCTTGAGGTTTATTCTCTTCCCATTCCACCATTTCACAAATAGGTATCGCAAAAGCAGCCGTTTTACCACTACCTGTTTGAGATTTTACAACAAGATCCTCTTTTGCAAGTACACGTGGGATCACATCCTGTTGGACCTCGGTTGGAGCTTTATATTGTAGCGCTGTTAACGCACGCTGAATTTCTTCACTTATTGTAAATTCTTTAAAACCGTTCATTGTTAGTACCTCATAAATTAGACTTTACATTTAGTATAACCTAGGTGATCAAAATAAAAAGACCATTACCGTTGTGTAATGATCAATTTTGAATGTGTTTTATCTATTTGGTATTCAATTATTGAAAGAACATGTTCTCTAAAAGATGGACTATTCATATACAGAACTCCCTGATTTCCTGCTTGTCTTGAATCAAAATCATCCTCTGACCCTAGTACTAGTACCACTTTTACCTTTGGAAGCTGTTGAGTTAAAAAGGCACCTACCTTATAAAGGTTATACACATAAGACTTCGGCAAAAACACAATTGCCTCATCGTATATGCGTAATTTCTCATAGAGTTTGGCTTCGTGGGCGAGCCATTCAATTCTATATTTGGTATTCTCGAGTACTGAATCAAGTACTTCTATTATGATTTCATTTTCTACTAATGAATATATATTCAATATATCACCCGCTACACTATGTACTCATTATTTTGTTTCTTAAAAAGAACACATGTATATTTTATAGTGAACAAACACGTTTATAAAGCACAAAATTCATTCTAATTTCATTTAAAAAAGCCTTTTTCCTCTGTTTATCTTTAAATTTCTTTAGAATGCTTATGATTTCTCACATTTTTTTCTTTAGTTTTCTTACTAAAATAAAAAAGGTAACCTTAAGCCAGGTCACCTTCCCCATTTCCACCTATTAATGAACCCCACCCGCACACTCACAAATCTCATACAAACGATCCAAACGACGGATAACTACTTTGCGGTCAATCATTTCCACAATTCCTTCTCGTTTCCAGGCATTTAGGATACGGTTTACACTTTCACGTGCAGTTCCGATGAAGTCACCTAGATCTTTGTTTGTTAATTCAACTGAGATTAGGATTCCGTCCGCACATTTCACACCATGTGTAGTCGTAAGTTTAATTAGGGTTGAAGCTAGAGCTCCTGTTTTGTCAAAAAACAAGAAGTCGTAAAGCTTATTTTGCATGACACGTTGTGTCCAACCAATCCAGCTCATAAATTCTACTGCGAAGTTTCCGAATTGGTACATAAGCTTTTTAAGATCATTTAATTGGATGAATCCAATTTCAGCGTCCTCAGATACTTCAGCACGATAGCTATAATAGACTTCATCATTAAAGCCACCGAATTCTCCTACTAAGCTTCCTTCATCTTTAATAGATAGAAGAAAGTCTTTGCCATTTTCTGAAGATGTTCTTAGTTTTACTCTTCCTGAAAGGATATAGTACATTTTTTCTACTTCTTCGCCTTCCCAGAAAAGATGTGTTCCGGCTTTCATTGTTTTTGTCTTCATAATGCTTTGTAATTTATTTAAATTTTCATCTGATAAAAATTGAGTAATATTTTCATTAATTGATTCTATATGTGTAAGTTCACTTCTTAGTTCCTGAACGATCATTGCCATTTTAAAACCTCCCGAATGACTTTATGCTATAATCATACGGCTTATAGTGAAAAGTTGGTATCGGGGGAATTACTGAACTTTTGATGAGAATTCCCCTATCTGTTTCTGCGTGTTTTTCCCCTAAAGGGGGTATAATCCCCCTACTTTACCGAAAAAATGATAATTAAGTTCATCTTTTCAGGATATAAAGTTAGGGGAATTCCCTGACATACAATCTCCCGAAAAAGATTTACAATGTAGAGGAAAGATAAAAGGTCCCAGACTAAAAAGGCCACAGCAGTGGTCAAGGGGAGATAACTATGGAAGTAATTACACAAGTCGAGCAAAAACTATATGATATATGTACGAGTACCTCTAGTGATTTCTCAGCGTTTGCAGATGTGAATCAGCAAAACCAAGCCATTCATTGGAAGTATGCTCACGGAAATATAAATGAAAGATATAAACATATGGTCGGAAAACCCGGAAAGGGTCTATCAGGATCTGTGGTTCGCTTTGGTACCTCTATTATAGTCGATAGTGGGACACCGGGTTTTGAAAAGCTACGTATGCAGTATCCGATTATGTTAGCAGAGAACTTATATGCAGCTGTGGCCGTGCCTGTTTATTTTAAAGGTAATATAAATGGTATCCTCCTCGTAGGTTCACGAACTTCTAAGAAATATACAATGGAACAAATTAATCAAATAAAGGCAGCTGCAGACGATTTTACCGTTTTTTATAATAAAGAAATAAGCTAAACTACTAATGAATCCCATTGAAAGGATTCATTTTTTTTTATATGATGGAATAAGAGTGTGACGAATATCACACGAATAGGACGTCCGGGGGGAAAGAGAATGATTAGATTATTAATCGTTGATGATCATGTAGTTGTACGTTCAGGACTGATGATGCTTTTAAACGGTAAAAATAATATAGAAGTTATTGGTGAAGCATCAGAAGGGGACGAAGCGATTAAAAAAGCTCAGGAACTACGCCCTGATGTCGTTCTTATGGATTTAAGTATGCCTCATGGTAAAGATGGATTAACCGCAACACAAGAATTGCATCAGCTTATGCCAGATGTTTCAATACTAATTTTAACGATGCATGATGATGAAGAATACTTATTTAGAGCGATACATGCTGGTGCTTCCGGTTATATTCTTAAGAATGCACCACATGAAGAATTAATAGCCGCAATTGCTTCTGTTTACTCTGGTAATGCATACTTAACACCTTCTGCAACCAGAACCTTAATGAGCGGTTACTTAGACCGCGTTAAAAATGGGGATAGCTCTGATACATTCGATGTACTTTCAGAACGTGAAAAAGAAGTTCTTGAATGGATTGCAAAAGGTTATTCAAATAAAGAAATTGCTGAACATTTAATCATAAGTGTAAAAACAGTTGAATCACATAAGAGTAATTTAATGGAGAAACTTGGCTTGAAGTCCCGTCCAGAACTAGTAAAATACGCCATGAAGAAAGGGTTGCTTCATTTTGAATAGATACGATCGTTTAAAACACCAATCTGAAATTGGTGGCCCGAATGTCTTGAAACTCTTGTCAGAATTAGAGACTCATATTAAGGACCCTAGTTTTCGTACAGATGTGGAGCACTCTCTCAAACATTTGGCGGATTTAACATTTGCGTTAGATGAGTCTTCTATTGTAGCGATTACCGATAGACAAGGGAAAATCCAATATATCAATAATAAGTTCTGTGAGATCTCCAAATATTCAAAGGAAGAATTAATTGGTCAGGACCATAGAATTATTAATTCCGGATATCATGATAAGGAATTCTGGATGGATATGTGGAGAACGATTGGTTCCGGACAGGTATGGCGCGCTGAAATTAAAAACAGAGCTAAGGACGGTTCTTATTACTGGGTAGATACAACCATTGTTCCTTTAATAGGTGAAAGTGGACGTCCATATCAATATTTAGCCGTACGTAATGAGGTTACCGCATTAAAAGAAACACAAGAAGAGCTTAAAAGCATGATGACCCGTGTTATTTCTATTCAGGAAGAAGAACGTAAACGTTTTTCACGTGAATTGCACGATGGTATCGGCCAAAGTATGTTTTCACTCCTAATCCAATTAGATCAGTTAATTTTAGATAAACCTGATGATAGACTTCATAAAATCAGACAGGATGTTTCTTTTGTAATCGAGGATATTCGTGGACTAGCATGGGAACTTCGTCCTTCTGTTCTTGATGACCTAGGTGTTGTTCCTGCTATACGCAAATATATTGAAAACTACTCACAGCATTATGGGATTCAAGTTAATCTTGACTGTACACTTCGTACTCGACTAGATATTAATAAAGAAACAACGATGTACCGAATTGTCCAAGAGGCGTTAACGAACGTTGCAAAATACGCAAATGTCTCTGAAGCAAATGTAACAATTCATGAAGTTAATTCTGCTGTAGAGGTTGTCATCGCCGACAAAGGTCAAGGATTTGTTCATGAAGAAAAAGGAAATGGTGTTGGATTGTTCAGTATGGAAGAACGTGCTAGAGGTGCCGGCGGAGAACTTACTGTTGAATCAGAAGCAGGAAAAGGTACAACTGTAAAACTACATGTTCCCAAATAAAAAACAAACCCTGAATCACATGATTCAGGGTTTTTACTATCTATTAATTTTTAGGTGCTTTCGCCCAATCCGCCGCAAATTTTTCAATGCCTTGGTCAGTTAGTGGGTGTTTGGTTAATTGCTCAATCACTCCATAAGGAATGGTTGCAATATGTGCACCAGCTAGTGCAACACGAGTTACATGGTCTGGATGTCTTACAGATGCAGCAATAATTTGTGCATCTAGCTTATGGATACGGAATAGTTCAGCAATCTTTGATACTAGTAAAACTCCGTCTTCTGAAATATCATCTAGACGTCCTAAGAATGGAGAAACATACGTTGCTCCAGCACGAGCAGCTAAAAGTGCTTGGTTAACAGTAAAAATTAGAGTTACGTTCGTTTTAACACCTTTTTTCGCAAGGTAACGAGTTGCCTCTAATCCTGCAACTGTCATTGGTAATTTAATCGTGATGTTTTTGTCGCCATCATTTATTTTGATGAGTTCTTCCGCTTGTGCAATCATTTCCTCTGCAGTTACAGCATCCGGAGTTACTTCAGCCGATACAGACTCAACATCAGGAACTGCTTGAAGTATTTCTTCAATGCGGTCTTCGAATTTTACGCCCTCTTTTGCAACTAGGGAAGGATTTGTTGTCACACCTGACAACACTCCCATTTTATGTGCCTTTTTAATATCTTCTAGATTTGCTGTATCAATAAAGAATTTCACTTACTTATTCCCTCCTGTTAACACGACTTTTTTGAACTCGATTTTTTCGAGATATAATCATTTGTTACGCTCTATCCCTCACTAATAAAGTGAGGGATTTAAGCTAAATAAAGTTAAAATAATTCCTTAACGTTCTTCACAACATTTTCAACTGTAAAGCCGTACTCTGCTAACAGTTTTTTTGCAGGTGCAGAAGCGCCAAATTGATTAACAGCAAGCACCTTTCCTGCATCTCCAATGTATTCTCTCCAGCCAAGTGGTGATCCCATTTCGATTGCTAAACGTGCTTTTACGTTCTTAGGAAGTACACTTTCTTTATATTCTGCTGATTGTTGCTCGAAACGATCCCAGCTCGGCATACTAACTACTGATACAAAGATTCCTTCTTTTTCAAGCTCTTGTTGAGCAGCAATTGCAAGGGATACTTCAGAACCTGTTGCAAGTAGTAGACCTTGAACGTCCCCGTTTGCTTCAGATACTACATAAGCACCTTTTTTCACACCTTCATATACTGTTTCATCATCAAGTGCTAGTGTTGGTAATCCTTGTCTTGTTAATACAAGAGCTGTAGGCGTGTCAGTGCTCTCTATAGCTAAGCGCCATGCTGCCACTGTTTCTTTTGCTTCAGCTGGACGAAGAATTGATAATCCTGGCATTGCACGTAATGCAGCTAGTTGCTCAACTGGTTCATGTGTAGGGCCATCTTCACCAACAGCAATAGAATCATGAGTAAATACATATGTTACAGGTAGCTTCATTAATGCAGCCAGACGAATTGCTGGACGTAGGTAATCAGAGAATACGAAGAATGTTGCTCCGAATACTTTTACTCCACCATGAAGTGCCATACCGTTGATAGCAGCACCCATTGCAAATTCTCTTACACCAAACCAGATATTACGTGCAGCAAAACTATCGATACCGTAGTTTTTTTCTGATGTTATAAGTGTCTTGTTTGAGCCCGCTAAGTCAGCAGAACCACCAATTAATTGTGGAATTACGGATGCTGCAGCGTTAAGTGCCTTACCTGATGAATCACGAGTAGCTATTGAAGAACCTGCTTCAAATGTTGGTAAAGCTTCTACCCAATTTTCAGGAAGCTTACCCTCTAATGCTGCTTCAAACTGTTCAGCTAACTCTGGATATGCTTTCTTATATTCTGCAAATAAGTCATTCCATACACTTTCTTTTTCTTGGCCAGTTGTTACAAATTGTTGAGTTAATTCTGCTACTTCACTTGGCACAAAGAATGGCTCTTCATTGTTCCAGCCATAAGAAGCTTTTGTTAAAGCAATTTCATCCTTACCAAGTGGTGCACCATGTGATGCTGATTTACCTGATTTGTTTGGAGAACCAAAGCCGATTACTGTTTTTACTTCGATTAAAGTAGGTCTGTTTAGATCAGCTTTTGCTTCTTTTAATGCTTTTTGAATTTCTTCTGTATCGTTACCATTCTCAACACGGATCACTTGCCATCCGTACGCTTTGAAACGGTCTTCTACACTTTCAGAGAATGAAAGGTTTAAGTCTCCATCTAACGAAATATCATTTGAATCATACATTACAATTAGACGACCTAGTTTTAAGTGGCCTGCAAGCGAAGCTGCTTCTGCTGATACACCTTCCATCAAGTCTCCATCACCACAAATACCATATGTATAGTGATTTACTACCTCAAATTTATCTTTGTTATAAGTTTCAGCAAGGTGTCTTTCAGCCATTGCCATACCCACAGCCATAGCAATTCCTTGTCCAAGAGGACCTGTTGTAGCCTCAACTCCTGGAGTGTGTCCAAATTCAGGGTGTCCAGGTGTGCGGCTTCCCCATTGACGGAAGTTTTTCAAATCTTCCATTGTTACATCGTAGCCGAAAAGATGTAATAAACTATATAAAAGCATGGAACCATGTCCAGCTGATAAAACAAAGCGATCACGATTAAACCAGTTAGGATTTGATGGATTGTGATTCATTTCTTTTGCCCAAAGTGTATAAGCCATTGGAGCAGCACCCATTGGCATTCCTGGATGTCCAGAGTTTGCATTCTCTACTGCATCGATAGATAAGGTACGAATCGTATTGATTGTTAATAAATCTAATTCTTTGTCATTTAAAACTGTTGACATAAAATCACTCTCCTACACTTATAAAATAGTAATCTCATATATTTCTTACTTTTACCAAAATTCTAATCTTTTCAACGTACTAAGTAAGTAGTATAATTAATTCACCAACTAAACAAATTATACCCGTTACTAATGTAACATCCTATCTATTTTTCGTCAATTGAGATTACTAAAGAATCTCTTTAAGGAAACTTAGTTCAAATTATCAATAATTCAATATTTATAAGTAGAATTTTACAAGTTAGGTAAAAACTATAGTATGGCACTTGTAACAATGGAAAATGGGGGATTTAAATGATAACCGGAGATGCAGCATACATTAAAAAATTAAATCGATCCTTAATACTTGAAAAGATTGTAGAAGAAGGAATGATTTCCAGAGCTGATATTTCAAAAGCAACAGCACTTACAAGGGCCACTATTTCTGCACAGGTTACTGATTTACTTGATGAAGGTCTTATTATTGAAACTCAACTTGAACATAATAGTGTTGGCAGAAAACCAATCATGCTCTCCCTAAACGCAACGGCAGGTTATGCGCTGGGGATTGATATAGAATATGGACAACTATCTTTTACACTATCTGATCTTCTAGGCAATCCAGTGTCATCAAAATCCATTGAAATTTCAACAACAGAATATACCCAGATCCTTCCTATCTTAATTCAGGAAATTAAATCATTTGAAGCCGAGTTTACTGACAACCGGTATGGTATTGTTGGTATCGTCATTGCTATACATGGTCTTGTTAGCAAGGATGAGGTTATACACTTTGTACCTCGTTTTCCTTGGGAAAATATACATTTAAAACAAGATTTAGAAAGCGAATTCAATATTGATATCTACATTGAAAATAATGCAAACCTTTCAGCATTTGCAGAGAGAGTATATATCCACCACAATACTGATAATATACTTTGTGCTACTCTTTATTCTGGAATTGGAATGGGAATGCTTTTGGATAATGAATTTTTCAGGGGGCAAGATGGATTTGCCGGCGAAATTGGCCACATGATTGTCGTTCCAAAAGGAAAACCATGTACATGTGGCAATCAAGGTTGTTGGGAGCAATATGCGTCTGATTCAAGCTTTATGAGTGACTTGATGAAGGAAAAAAATCTTCCAAACATTACCTATGATGATGTTCAACGATTAATTGCCGAAGGTGACGAAGACATTGTTACCCGCATGGAAGATTTTCTATATTACCTTTCGATTGGGCTAAACAATATGATTAATATGTACAATCCAAATACAATAGTACTAGATAGTGAATTGCTTCGAATTTACCCAAATTCAATTGAAAAGCTTAAAGAAAACCTAAATTCTTCTATAAGTCATTATCGAGAACTCTCGATTTCAACGATCGGTAAAGAATCAGTGCGTATGGGAGCTTGTGCATTTGCGATTAAGCAATTTTTGGGCGTTCCTATGCTGAATTTGACTGTGAAAAAGTGAAAAAGAACCCCTTCTCGCGTTATTCGGAAGGGGATTCTTGTGTTTTGGTGAAATATTAAGGCTGCGCAGTGTCTAAAATTGGGTTTATGGTTTTTAATTTGGATTTACGGTTTTTAATTCTGATTTACGGTTTTTAGCAGGAATTTACGATTTTTAAATCGGATTTACGGTTTTTAATCGCAATTTACGATTTTTAACGACTTTCACCTAATCGCCCCTACCAAACTAACTTCCACAGATCCACCTTTACGCGTTCACATTCCCTAATACACCATTCGTTGCCGTAATGGCAATAATCACACAGCCCCACATTTGCTTATAAGCTGTTACCATATCGTCGCAGGTGAATGTAATTCGTTTTGGACTAATTAGCTCAACAGAAGGAATAGTTGTTGTCATCAGCGCCTGGTTTGACCCTTTGAACTCAATCTCAAAAGTTGCAGGTCCACCAACCTCAAGTGGTGTGAATTCTGGGATTCGTTTAACTGCTGCTTCTGCTTTTTCACGAATAATCTGTTGTGCTACTTCTGGATGTAATAGCTCAGCTGCAAAGCGGTCAATTCCTCTTTTAACAACTGCTGCTTCAACATTTGGCAGTGTTTCAAGAACCTCCGCTACATATGCATCATCGCCAGAGATAAAGATGGCCGGTACATTAAATGCCCCTGCAACCATGGCATTCATTTCAGTTTCACCAACAATCTGACCATTAATTTTCATTTCGTTTACACAGATTCCCGCAAGTGAATGAGAGATGATGGTACGTTCAGATCCGCCCTCACGTCCATGATGCCCCACAAACATAATAGCATCAAAGCTCTCATCTAATCCTTCAAGCTGACACATTACACGGTTGCTACCTTGGACAAGGCGTGCTCTTGAATCTAGGTCTTCTATGAATATATTAGACATATTTCCATGGCCATCAGCCACTACAACTTCTGTTGCTCCACCTTTAAAAGCACCTTCAATTGCTGCGTTCACATCCTGAGTCATAAGCTTTCGGAAGCGCTGGTATTCACCAGATGTTTTTAGCTGTTGATTTGTTGCCACTCCTGATACACCTTCAATATCTGCTGAGATAAATATTTTCATTGTTGGTCTCTCCCTTTAAGTACAAATGTTATAGATAAATAATATATCTTATTTACAGAATAATAGGATTACTTATATTTCGCAACCCGAAACTTCACTATAAAGAAAGACAAACCGTTTTTATCACGGTTTGCCTTTTTCCCTAGCCATTATTTATGATCAAACATTCAGATCCTTTTTCTTATAAAATGCAAAGGTAACCACTGTTAATATCCCAATTATTAATAGAGATAACATCACATAAACCGGTTCAAAGGCCTCTCCATTCAGCATGTTTTTTGCATCAAAATACTTAAATGGGGTGATATATTTTAGAACGTCCAGTTTTTCACTTAAATCAACAGCAACTGACAGCATAAACGTTAGTAATAGCAGTCCTGTTGAAAATGAGGCTGCTTTTTTCGGCTTTCGAATAACTGAAGCAATAGCTGTTCCAATCGTCAGAAACAGAATCTGTAAAATAAACATGCCACCCATTAGCATCAAAATATCTTCTATTACATTTTCGCCGTTTCCATAAAAGTCTACAAAGAATATGGAAGAAAGCAGGGTAACAACATTGAATATCACTATATTAATAACAGCCGCTACAACCTTCATTGTGATAACTGTAGTTCTAGTAATTGGTTTAACAAACAAAAACTCAAAGGTTTTGTCTCGTTCTTCTTTGGCAAGGATTGTTGCTCCAAGCATGGTGGCGTGAATCGTCGCCATTAATAGTAAATACAGATAAAGAACCCCGTAATATCCGATTGGAGATGATAAATCAAGTGTGCCCGTTCCCATAATCGCTTGCAGCGACTTCGGCATTGCTGCCATTAACTCATTCATCGATTCACCCGATGATTCTAAACCTGCATATTTACTCATTCCAGCCACAATAAGAAAAACAATACCTACACTCCATATAATCAGTGATTTCCGATATGCCTTAAGTTCTCTAAATAGTAGGTTCACCATGACCCCTCCTTTCCTGTCTACACTGCGTGAATATCCTTCTTGGTATAGAAAAAGTAGCTCACCACAATTGCTACAACGATAAACCCTATCCCGATCAGTAAAAACGGAAGCTCATAGCTTGTGTTCTTTATAATATAACTCGGGTCAAAGTACTTGAAAGGAGATAAGTACCTTTTCACCTCATCTCCACTTGTAGCACTTAACATACCAATTATGAAGAACGCAAAAACCGTTCCAAGCGAAACTGTTAATACTGATTTAATCTTTGGAAAATAAACAGAAACAAAGATGCCTAGTGCAAGGAAAATTAGTTGAATAATAAACAATGATAGGTTGATTAATAGAAATGCAGTCATGCTATAATCAGTAGCCACCACATTGACCATTAAACCGGAACCCACCATGTACAAAATACTTGTCAACAATAAAGAAATAACTGCAGCTAAAACCTTTGCGGTTAAAATTGTTGTTCTCGTAACAGGCTTTGTTAGTAAGAAGTCGGCTGTCTTCTCCCGCACTTCCTTCGATACAATGGAAGTCCCCAGGTTCATAGCCTGAATTGCACCACATAATGTGATATACATAAACACATAAGAGTAGTACCCGAGTATGGAAGCAAAACTATCGACTTGAATACCGAGCGCTTGTTGAACCGCTATAGGAAATCCTTCCAGCATTTTTTTGAATTCATCAACTTCCTTTGAAATCGTTGGGAACATTGACATAAAAAGAACCATCAATGCTAGTAATGAAACAGTCCAAATAGCCGTTGATTTCCGATTAGCCTTCAATTCATGAATAAAGATATTCATAGAGTCCTAGGCCTCCCTCTCATAGTAATGCATAAAAATCTCCTCAAGGTCTGGTTCATCTACTGATAAGTTAGTAATCTCAATTCCTGAAATCTTGGCCATTACAGTATTTAGATTACCCTTGAACAAGAAACTAACTTTCTTGTCACTAATCTCTAAATCATTTACACCTGGAATTGAAAAATAGTTATTATCGATTGATGATGCTGTTTCAATCGTAAACCTTTTAAAATTGTTTTCTTTTAATGTACTTATCTTTTCAACGGTAACAATTTTTCCATCCTTTATGATGGCAACCCGATCGCAGAGGCGCTGCACCTCACTTAAAATATGGGAGGAAAATAAAATGGTAGCTCCTTTTTTATTTTCCTCCTCAAGTAGTTCAAAGAATCTTTGTTGCATCAAAGGGTCTAAACCACTTGTTGGTTCATCTAAGATAATTAACTTTGGTTCGTGCAATAACCCTTGGACAATTCCTACCTTCTTTTTGTTTCCAAGGGAGAGGTCTTCAATTTTTCGGTTAACATCTAATTCCATAATTTCAGCAAGTTCCTTTATTCTTTTGGAACAGTCTTTTTTATAAAAGCTAGCTGAGTATTTTAGTAGGTCCTTTACTTTCATATTGTCATAGTAAAAGACCTCTGACGGTAAATACCCTATTTCCTTTTTGATTTCTGCTGAGAACTCAATCGTATCTTTTCCGAAAATTTTTGCACTTCCACTTGTAGGATAGATTAGCGATAATAACGTCCGAATGGTTGTAGATTTCCCGGCACCATTAGGTCCAATAAACCCAAATATTTCTCCTTCTTCAACATGAAAACTGATATCTTCAATTCCTCTTGCTTTACCATACATCTTTGTTAAATTATTTATTTCAGTCACGTTCATGGGGTTCCCCTCCCTTATGATTTGAAAAGATATATAACCAGAATTACTTATAAAATGCTAATCGCAACATATCAATATAGCTATCCATTTCCATTAGTAGCTCTTCAACATCTAACTGATCTAGCGGTATATCCTTTGTTTGCTCTTGTTTTTGATTAGCAAAGCCTTCTAATGTCCAGAAAATAATTTGAATAGCTTTGTGAACCTCGACTCCACCCTTAAACTTTTCAACATCAATCTTACTCGACAGCTTTGCATAACTATCTGCAATGATGTCTTTGTTTTTATTTTGGAGTTCAAGTTTAACTTCCAGTGCTTTTTCTTCATATCCGCTCCTAACAAAGTCAAACATTTCAGGATGCTTTTTCATAAGCTCAAATTTATGCCAAGCAATACTGCGGTATTTAGTGAAAATATCACCTTCCTCCAAATCAATCTTTCCAAATAAATCTTTAACCATTAATTCAAGGTAGTACTCATACAAAAATACATACAGTTCCTTTTTGTTTTTAAAATAATGAAACAGCAATCCTTTGGAAATCCCCGCTTGCTTTACAATTTCATTCGTTGAAGCATTTGAAAATCCTTTTTCGGCAAACTCCTTCGTTGCTGCATTTATGATTCGATCTTGTTTTTCTTGGTCCATATTCAAAAACTTTGAAACCATTTTTAAACCTCCAAAAGATATCCATTGACCACTTCGGTCAATACCATTATATTCCTACTGACCAGTCCGGTCAATAATAATTTACATCTTGTAATTATAGTTATGATCTATCGGCTACCCTCACCTCAAAAACCCTAATTTAACAGGGTTTGTTAGCTATCTCCTCACTTATGAAAACGTTCACAAAATTGCCCTTTCTTTCACGTTTACTTTGACAGTATGGTGTTATAATAAGGGTGTAAAGGAAATACCAAATATATCCTAACATTTTAGGAGGCTCAACCATCTTGGTGTTCGTTCCGCAATCGCGAGAACGAGTATAAGTAATATATCCTTTACAACTGTACAAACCAAAAAGAAAGCTTTGTTGCACCAGAGTACATGTCCCTAAAAGAATGATTTGATATTTGGCAGGATCATTTGAAAAGAGACCCATTCTAAAAAAGACATGCTAGGCAGGTCAGGGAATGCAAACTCTTTTTAAAAATCGATTCAGGAGTATATTTTGAAAGAAGGAAATCAAATACCATTACAAAAAATGGGGAGGATTGGAGTCATTTAGATTCACACGGGAAAGAAATAACATTCCGCCAATGACTTTGAAAGGTAAAGAACATTCACAGAATGAAGGTTTCTTAACCAAAAGATCTATCCTATCTTTTTTGAAAAAAGAGTAATGATTATCCTACATTCTTTCAAAAAAATACAAATGAAAAGATTACATCTTGTACAAAGATCAAAGGAATGAAAATAACTTTCCAATACTTTTATCAATGGGTGGTAAAAGAAATTGAGAAGAAACATTTTCAAACCTACTAATCATTCACTTTTAAGGCATTACCTACGGTGAAATAGACTTGCTTGCTTTCAAACGTTTGACAGGAAAAAGGATGTTTGAGTCACTTAAAACTGAATAGTTGAGATTTAAATTCGACCCCACATTATGGTTTCCATAGTGATTGGGAGGTCTAGTTCCACCAAAAGCGGAATAGACACACATCGGCTATCGTCGGTAACAACGTACCAAGCAAGTTTTAATAGAATGCTGATGGTCATGGTTGGGTCTCCTAAGATGTTAGAAAAAAAAGCCTTCAAACGAAGGCTTTTTTTGTTTACTATTTATGCGGTTATTCTTATCCAAATAAACACTCAACCTCTATTTGAAGTTCCTTTAAAAGTGGAAAAATTGACTGCTGCCCCAGACTTTCAAGCACATTACGATAATACCACTCTTGTTTATGCTTACCTCGGTTAAACCTGCTCCAAACCTGTTCGCCACTTTCCTCATAATCACGAATTATCGACCTTATATTATGAAGCTTATCTGCACAAACAACAGTCCGAATATCCTCAGAAGCTGTTCGTAAGAATTCTATCGTATGCTCTTTTCGTTCTTCCCATGATAATGATTTGTCTGGTTCCGAGGCTCCCTCTACCAACGTTGCTATCGGTTCACCAAACTGCTCTTTGATGTCTTCTAGAGTTAGTTCAGTATCCTCTACCGTATCATGTAAAATTCCGGACGCTACAAGCTCTGGACGAGCATTAGCTTTCATTAACAGCAGCCCAACTCCAAGTGGGTGTGTAATATATGGAATCTTCGTGAGTTTGCGGTACTGTCCATCATGTGCTTTACTTGCAACAATAATTGCCTTTTCAATTACATCCAAGGTTAACTCTCCCTTCTAATCTACACTTTTAGTTTATTGTAGCCACTTTTTTAAAAATACAAAAAGGAAGGTTCACACCTCCCTATAATACTTTACTCAAAAATGCTTTTGTTCTGTCATGCTGCGGATTTTCAAAGATTTCTTTCGGTGTATTCTCTTCTACAATCAGACCATCATCCATAAATAACACACGGTCTCCTACTTCACGTGCAAAGCCCATTTCGTGGGTAACCACCACCATTGTCATACCTTCTTTGGCAAGCTGTTTCATTACTTCAAGGACTTCTCCTACCATCTCAGGGTCTAACGCTGAAGTAGGCTCGTCAAAAAGCATGATTTTGGGTTCCATCGCAAGTGCTCTCGCAATTGCCACACGTTGTTTTTGACCACCTGAAAGGGAGTCGGGATACGCATCTGCTTTCTCAGATAGTCCTACTTTTCGGAGAAGTTCCATCCCTTTTTCATACGCTTTCTCCTTTGTAACCTTTTTTACTTTTAACGGAGATAGCATTATGTTTTCCATAACTGTTTTATGAGGAAAAAGATTAAACTGCTGAAATACCATTCCCACATCCGTTCTGATTTGGTTGATGTCTACTTTTTTATCAGTAATATCAACTCCCTCAATATATACATGTCCCTCATTTACCGACTCTAGTAAATTTATACACCTTAAAAAGGTCGATTTACCCGAACCTGATGGACCAATAACAACAACAACCTCTTGTGGCTCAATTTGTGATGAAATACCTTTCAGTACCTCATTTTTTCCAAACGACTTTTTTATTTGCTCTACTTTAATCATTCTGTCTTTAACCTCTTTTCAAGTTGATTTAATAGAATGGTTAATGTAAGGGTTAAAAATAAATAGATAAAGGCTGCAGTTAAATACGGCTCCCAAACTCGAGCGTATTGACCTGTCATCATTCGTCCCCAGTACATAATCTCTGGTGTCGCCACCACTGATAATAGTGATGAATCTTTAATAAGAATGACAAATTCATTACCTAATGGCGGAATCATACGTTTGAAGGCTTGAGGGATGATAACATATCTCATCGCTTGGAAATGATTCATTCCCAGAGATCTCGCCGCCTCCATTTGACCTTTATCAAGAGATTGAATACCAGCTCTAAATATTTCTGCTATATATGCAGCAGCATTTAAGGTTAATGCAATTACCCCGGCTGCAATTCCATTTGTTTCACCAATAAAAAGCGGTACTATCCCAAAATGAACTAAAAATATTTGCACTAGGAGTGGAGTCCCTCTAAAAAAAGTAACATAACAAGTAAACGGGAATGCTACCCACTTATTACGAGCAATCTTTCCTAGCCCAATAAATAACCCTAGGATTGTCCCAAGTAAAATCCCGGCAATCGATAATCCTATGGTTAGAAGAGTCCCCTCCCAAAAATAAGGAGCATAATCAATTATTATGTCAAAATTAAAATCCATGCTGTAACCTCCTGTCTTTTTGTCAATGCCTTGTCACTGGTAGAAATCTATTTTCATAGGTACAGGCATTACTTAAGCCAAAAAATTGCGTAACACAGCTTTGTGAGTTACGCAATTTTGTATTATTCCTATTTTGATTCTTCTTGTTCTGCTTTTAACGTTTCTAAATCTGGATCCTCTCCAAACCATTCCTTATAGATATCAGTATACGTTCCATTTTCAATTAGTTTTTCTAGTGCTGCATCGAAATCAGCCTTTACTTTACTGCCTTTCGGGAACATCATTCCATAAAACTCTGCATCAAATGTATCTTTGTCTCCAACAACTTTAAGCTTTTTATCAGGGTTGCTAGCTGAGTAGTATTCAATTACTCCATTGTCAGCAACAACTGCATCGGCTCCGCCCTTTTCGAGTTCCATAATTGCTAGATTGTTATTATCAAATGATTTAATATCTTTATGTTTTTCTCCGAATAGTTTTTCCATAACTTCATGAGCTGTAGTACCACCTTGCACTGCTACAACTTTACCAGATAGATCGTCTGCACTTGCTATATCACTATCTTCTGGAATCATAATTTTATTTGTTGATAAGAAGTATGGAAGTGTAAAATCATATTCTTTTAATCTTTCTGGAGTTATTGAAATGGAGGAAATTGCAACATCATATGATCCACTCTTTAACTCTACAAAAATAGGATCCCAGCCTGTATGTACGATGTTTAATTTGTACCCAGCTTCCTCTGCAACTGCTTTAATTACATCAATATCAAAACCAACAATTTTATCTCCATCCATGTACTCAAATGGTGCGTATGCTGCATCGGTCATTACCTTTAGTTCTTTACTTTCTTCTTCCCCATCTCCGCTTGTACCACTTGTTCCACATGCTGCTAAAAATAGTAGAACAAACAGCATCGAAAGTAGTGTTAACTTTTTCATAGTGAATCCCCCTTGCTATTTTTATAATTTTTATACAATTCAACCTTTTTTTACTATAGTACCACATTAATTCGGTAAAATAAATATTATTCGACACTATTCTGTCATAATATTATTTTGGTTACTACTATTCTATGATTATAAACTGAGAAATTAGAACTACACAGTTAACATCTGGACTAATTGTAGTCCCATATATGCTGCAACTCCCCAAATAATCACTGCAGATATTTTATTTATAATAGTAAGTAAAGACCCCGTCTGATCAATTTTCCCCACATACCTTCCTACTACAGCCAATCCTAAAAACCATAACCAAGACACAGTTATAGTCGCAAAAGTAAAAGCGATTTTGTCACTATCTGTATAGCTAAGCGAATTTGTACCAATTACACCTATCGTATCAAGAATTGCATGAGGATTTAATAATGATACAGATGCAGCAAATACGATTTGTTTTTTAGGTGTAAAACCTCTATCTTCCTCTGTAATAATCGTTGTCTGCTTACTTTTCCAAATGATCCATCCCATGTAAAGAAGAAATAGTACCCCTCCTCCAAATACGAAGGAAGTAAGCCAAGGAAGTGATAAAAGTAACAACGATACTCCTAAAACAGCCAATAGTATTAAGATTGTGTCACAAACAGCAGCCGTGATTACAACTGGTAATGCCCTTATAAGGGTAGGTTGACTGGCTCCCTGTGAAAATACAAATATATTTTGAACACCCAGCGGTAATATGAGACCAAACGCAAGAATAACGCCGTGTAGAATTGCTTCAACCAAAACAGACTCCCCCTGATTACAATAAGAATATTATTTTAAAATTTTATCCATAGTTTAGTAGATTGACAACTTTTGTCATAGTTTTATGTCTTAATTTTTCGAAAATAGAAGGATTTTCTTCGAAATCCATAGAATATAGTAAAAATTGCGCATATTTTCGACAAGGAGTGGAACCCGTGAGTGTAGCAAAAGAAATAGCCAAAATTATTGTTATCTATTTATTTGTCTTTTTATGTATCGTTATTTTTGTTCTCTTTCCTCGAGAACCCACAATTGAATTCATTGGTAAAGCAATGACTGTAGAATATTCATATAACTTTGATTTAAAGGCTTTTTCAACAAGTATAATCGACTTTTTCAAAAATGCCATAGAAAATAAAAGCCTCGGCGAAACCAAATTCCCATCACGTTCAGCTGAAGACGACCTTCTTACGTTTTTTCCTAAAAGCCTAAAAATAATAGTAGTTGGCTTTGTCCTTAGTATTGTCTTTGGGATTTTAAAAGGTATTATGGATTACCGGTTTACAAATACGAAGAAAGGCATTTTTGGAAGTGGTGCTACTTGGTTTTTATCGGGTGTCCCTGATTTCTTCATAATCATTTGCTTAAGTTACTTTTTGCTTCTATATGTTCCTGATTTCAGTATTATGGGCGATCAGGCTTGGTGGAAATTTATTGCTCCGAGTATCCTTGTATCTATTGCACCTGCACTGTATGTGGCTAGAATCACATCTGTAGCATTGCTGCAACAGGATCGAGAGCCTTATATTCAAGTAGCCTTTGCAAAAGGGTTTACAAAAACCAGAGTACTTCTAAACCATATGATGAGGTCCTGTCTAATTACGATTGCAAGTCATCTTCAATCATTGATGGTATTTATACTCTCAAACTTGTTAGTTGTGGAGTATCTACTCGGATATCAAGGTGCCGCTTATCGTATGTTTTCAGCGATTGGCTATACGAATGCAGTTCCTCCAGGTCATGGAGGTGGTGCAGATGAACGTGGACTCATCATTGCGATTTGCATCAGCTTCCTGTTGCTAGTAATGATTGCCCATATTATTAGCCAAATCATCAAAGTGAAGCTAGATCCTAAATAAGGAGGGGTTGCATTGAATAGAAACTGGTTTTTAATTATAGGCTTAAGTATGCTCACCTTACTTCTTCTTGTGATGTTTATTGGTCCACATATTCCGTACGTTCAGGATGGTATTGAAGGCGGTAGAATTCGGTTCCTTGAGGATGGAGGATTATTAAAGGCACCATTTACCCCAGAGCAACAGTTTCCCTTTGGCTCTGACCATGAGGGTAGAGATTTACTAAGTGTACTAATTGTCGGCGCAAAAGATACAATGTTAATTATCTTAGGAATTGTTCTTATTCGTTATTTAATTGCCATTCCTCTTGGCCTATTGGCCACTAAACCAAATAATCCTTTTTCTTGGTTAGTAACCAGTTGGAATAATATTTTTTCAAGTATCCCGGTAATTTTCTCTTCCTTGTTAATCTTATGTATACCTGCGCTTGTCATGAACGAAAACAGATTATACTGGTCAATTTTACTATTGGCACTAATTGAGGTAGGAAAAGTAAGTCACGTTATTCGTGAAGAGACACAGCGAATTGCTCGCAAACCATATATTGAAGCTGGAATCACTGTTGGTGTATCTCCGCTCCGACTGGCATTAGGAAATATTTTACCAAATACGTATCCTGCAATCATGGTTAACTTCTTTATTGATATTGGGAGAACTGCATTATTAATTGCACAGCTCGGTATTTTTTCGGTGTTTATTTCACAGGTGTTTGTTCAATTGAATTATGGGACTGGAGAAATGATAAATAATAGTTTAAACTGGCCAACTCTTTTAGGCCAAGCACGAAAAGATATGCTAAGTTCCATTTGGATTCCGTTTTGGACATGTGTTGCCATCTCATTTACTGTTTTTACATTCAACATTTTAGGAGAAGGTTTACGTAGATATTTTGATAAAAAGACTGGTTGATTTATTAGAAAAGCGCAAGCGCCTTGAAAAAGGAACATCGACTAAAAGCCGTCACGTCCTGTGGCAACGTCGGCACTAGCACATCCTGTGCGTCGGAACCCCGACGAGGAGGCTTGAAAAAAAGCAAAGCTTTTTTCCTGTGAGGTTTTTCCTCACGAAGCATCCCTTAGTGTTGCCGCCGCAGGGGTGAAGCGACTTCTCGCTGCTTAAAAGCAAAGCTTTTGCGCAAGATACTCGAAGAAGCTTATTCTGGTAGGAAAACTGGCTAGGCGCTGGAGCTAGACACCGAAAACTAGGTGGAAAATAATATTCTCCTTAAAGTTTATTAAAAAAAGAGCTTCCTCGGAAGCTCTTTTTTGTGTTATCCGCCCATTTTTCTACGAGTGTTACTAGGCTTTTTCGTTTGTTGACTTTGCATACGTTGATTTGAACCCTTACCACCTGTTACCTGGTTGCCAGCTGCCTGGTTTTGCTTTTTATTTGCTAATTGTTGTTTCACTAAGTCCTGCAAGCTAACTTTCTTTTTATCGGTTGGTTGTGTTGCTGTATCTTTTTCTTGGTTTGACATAGGGTAATCTCCTTTACTTGGCGTTACTATCATAGTCACCCATTCAGTACTCTAATCATACACGGAAAAAGGTAAAACATCTAGAAATTTTCATCTTGATTAGCTTTTTGATGAAGTAGTAGGTATAGTAATTAGTAGAATATATTATACAGATGAGGAAGGAGTAGCTTTTATGACAACACAAAATGAACTACCACCAAAAACATGTTCCATCGATCGTCTTGTAACGATGCCGACTGATGTCCAAAAAGTACTTGAGGGAAAGAAAACTGCAACCCGTCGAAATGGAAGATATGCGGATGTTGGAGAAATAATGGAATTAGAAGGACAGCGCTTTAGAGTCGATTCTGTATATTCCCAAACACTAGGTGAATTAACAGATGAACATGCTCGGATGGAAGGGTTTAACTCAGTTGAAGAGTATAAAGAATCCATTCTTTCCTATCATCCTGGAATGCCTTGGCTCCCTCACATGAAAGTATGGGTCCATGAGTTTAGTAAGGTAAATTAGAAAAGCGCAAGCGCCTTGAAAAAGGAACATCGACTAAAAGCCGCCACGTCCTGTGGCGAACGTCGATGTCAGCACATCCTGTACAAGTCCGACAAGCGCTGGCCGACTAAAGTCGCCACGTCCTGTGGCAACGTCGGCACTAGCACATCCTGTGCGTCGGAACCCTGACGAGGAGGCTGTCGCCGCCGCAGGAGGGGTGAAGCGACCTCGAGGGGCTAGGCGCTGGAGCTAAACTTCGAAAACTAGGTTGAAATTTAGTTACTGTTTTAACTAACGCATAAACAAAACCTTGTCCCAAGCGGCAAGGTTTTTCTTCTTTCTTCAATTATTATGAAAGTCAGGTTGAGGAACAGTTTTAATTTTCGTGATGAAGTAGTAGTACTTATAAATGATTACGAGTACCAGGAATATCCTTAGAAGTGTGCTATCAAGCGTAATCAATGGAATTAGAATCATTGCATCTGCAAATAACAAAATAGTCAGCTTTTGCTTTAACGTCATTTCTTTTTTCTTAACAAAACCTTCTAAATGCTTTTTATATAAACCAGTCCCTTTAAACCAGTGATCAAATCGGTCAGAGCCTTTTACGAATAGAAAAGAAGCTAATAATAGAAGGGGTGTTGTAGGTATAATAGGTAAGATTATTCCTACAATTCCTAGTCCTAGACAGATAAATCCCAAAAGGATAAAGAATAGTTTTGTAATACTTTTCATTTAATCGCCCCCTTTTAGAGATTTCTCTGTGTTGCATTCCTTTTATATTATACCACCAGAAGATTCACTGAAAAAAACATGTCACAAAAAAGTAAAATATTAGAGCTACACAAGAAATATAATCTATCGCTTTATAATACTTCCAACGAATATTAAATTTCGTATCATAGAAAATCGAATGTGAACATTATCACTCTATTCTATTTAAAAAGAATGGTATTATTATAGGTGGAATTTGTATTGATTGGAGGTAATTTTCTAGTGAGTACAATATATGAAATCCTTGTTTTCTTACACATTTTTTCTGCCATACTTGGTATGGGTCCTGGGTTTATTTTAACGACAGTTGTAAAGTCAGGCGATACGATGACAGAACTCAAACATGCTTATGCAATTCGGCATAAACTTCATATATTTGTAATGATCGGCGGTACAATGCTATTGGTTTCAGGGCTATTAATGGGGGCTATTAACCCTGGTTTATTTAAGATGGGCTGGTATGTAACTAGCTTAGTGCTGTTTTTAGTTGCCCTTGCAATGGGTCCTTTTGCACTTACACCCAAATCGAAACCAGTAAAAGCCTTATTACACTCTCATAAAGGCGAGGAAATTCCAAAGGAATATTACCCGCTGGCAAAAGCGTTATTCCGCGTAGAACATATTGAAAATACAATTTTTATAGTCATTATTGCATTAATGATTTTGAAGCCTTTTTAAATAAAGATGCCTATCCTAAAAAAGGACAGGCATCTTTATTTTTGCTCCGCTTTCGGAACTTCTTTTACATTTCTTTTATACGCTCCAATGAATCTACTGAGTAACAAAACAATTCCTGCGACCAGTGATGCAATTGTCCAGAAGGTTATACCCGCTCCAACTAAATCCAGAGCACCTTCATAGTAATTAACACTGGGACTATTGATATTGGATGAAATGATTGCTGCTGTAATATGTTTAGTTGCATATAAAAATGCAGATATTGCAATAAAAAAGCAACCAACAAACACTTGTATATTTTTCATATAAAACCTCTTTTCGTAATGTAGTTTCCTCATACAATCGTATCATGTAAAATTCATTGTTTATATATTACGAAATACCTAGACTCAGCTAAAATCAGACTATTCAACGTTGCAACTGATTTTGTCCGGATTCCCTCTCCTACTGGGAAAACTAGTTTTGTTCGATTAACTTTACTATTAAAATAACCGCACAGATTACTCTGTACGGTTACAATTGTTCATATTATAAAGTTACAGTTTCCTTTTGAAGCATTGTACCCTTTTGTGCAAAGTTTGTATGCCATGAAAATGCCTTTTCAAGTACGTGTGGAGTTTGACCACCTCTTGTTAATGCTTCTTGATAATATTCGCGAAGTTGGTCACGATACATTGGGTGTGCACAGTTTTCGATAATTAGTTCAACACGCTCTCTTGGTGCAAGTCCTCGTAAGTCTGCATAACCTTGTTCTGTAACGATTACATCAACATCATGTTCCGTGTGGTCCACATGTGAGACGAAAGGTACAATACTAGAAATGTTTCCGCCCTTAGCAATTGATTTCGTAACAAAAATAGCTAAGCGAGCATTTCGTGCAAAGTCACCAGAACCACCGATTCCGTTCATCATCTTTGTTCCAAGAACATGAGTTGAATTAACATTTCCGTAGATATCTAGCTCTAATGCAGTGTTAATGGAGATTAATCCAAGTCGACGAATGATTTCCGGATGATTCGAAATTTCCTGGGGCCTCATTATTAACCGGTAACGGTATTCTTCGAAATTAGCAAATACCTTTTTCATTTTTTCATCTGATAAAGTAATTGAACAACATGATGCAAATGAGACTTTTCCGGCATCCATTAAATCGAATACTGCATCCTGCAACACTTCTGAATAAACCTCTAAATCTGTAAACTCAGAATCTAACATACCATGAAGCACTGCATTTGCTACTGACCCTATACCAGATTGTAAAGGTGCAAGTTTCTCTGTTAAACGTCCAACTTCAATTTCTTTGCGAAGAAACGCAAGCAAGTGTTGCGCCATAACCCTTGTTTCCTCATCAGGTGGAACAATTGTGGAAGGTGAATCGGTTTGATTTGTAAATACAATTCCCTTTATTTTATCTATATCCACTTTTATTCCAGTAAGACCAATGCGATCAGCTGACTTCGTTAATGGAATTGGTTCCCTTTCCCCTTGTTTGCCAGGTGTATATAAATCATGTATACCCTCTAGTTCAGTAGATTGGGCTAGGTTAATTTCTACTATCACTGACTTTGCCTGCTGTGCAAATGAAAGTGAATTACCAATTGACGTAGTAGGAATAATCATACCGTCATCAGTAATTGCAATCGCTTCCAAAATTGCTATATCCACATCCATTACATTTGCTCGTAATAATTCAGCTGTGTGTGACAAATGCTGATCTACAAATAAAAAGTCCCCCTGGTTAATCCCTTTCCGCATTGTAGGATCTGCTTGGAATGGTAACCTTTTCCCTAATATTCCTGCTTCCGCAAACAATTTATCTACATCTGAACCTAATGAAGCCCCTGTATAAACATTTACTTTAAAGTTTTCAGTGTCAGCACGTTTTACAAGCGCGAATGGTACCGCTTTCACATCACCGGCACGTGTAAATCCACTTAATCCTAACGTCATACCGTCTTGAATCCATTCTGCTGCCTCTTCAGGTGTGACAATACGGTCATGAAGACGGGTATCTCTAATTCGCTCTAATTTGTTTACCATCTCTCCCAAACCTCCATGTAATGAATAGTAAGATAATTTTACCTATTTACACTACACAGATAGGAAATTCTGGAGCAAAGAACAAGAAACTGGGATAAAAGAGATAATTCCCCTACTAAAGCAGAAGATTTCCCTTTACATTAAAAAGCTAATAATTTGCGAAAATAGCTAGAATAACTTTGGCTCACAGGAACACGTGCTCCATTATCCATCTCTAATAAGAAAGTGGAATGGGTATCAGGGTGTATCTCTCTTATATGGTTTACATTTACAATAAATGATCGATGGCATCGAATAAAATAATCTTTTGGTAACGAGTACTCAAATTCCTGTAGAGAATATTTATGTGTACCAGAGAAGCTTTCAGTATACACATGGGTCTTTTTATCCTTCGCTTCTAGATATACAACCTTGGAAAAAGGAATCGGAATCCAGCCATCTGGAGATTTTACCGTTACCACTGCTTTCCCCTCAGTAAGTGCAGGATAAATAGCAGTTACACAACCTTCTAATTCACCATCATAAGAAAATGGTACCGCCATGCCGTGATAGGGTATCCCGAATACATCACGATTAATAAATTCTGAAGCCTTTTGGCCTGTATGTATAGCTTTATATGCAATTGTACCTTCCTTTACTAAGTCCCCTGACTTGATTTTCAGGTCGATTCGCTTGCTTGGACGATAATAAACATATTCCTTTGTATTTGATACAGCTATTGATATCTCATCTGAAAATAATTCACCAATCACGTCTAACAGTGAGCTAACTGTGATTTCTTTCATTATGCAACATCCTTTGTGATTGAAATCTACTATTATTTTATATTTTACAGGTATATTTATAGACTTTCTAGGTTATACGACAACATACGTTATCAATTGTCGAATAATTCGAGTCATATAGTACTTATTACCTACTATATTATAAAGAACGATACCATAATGAAAGGTTGTAGATAAAATATGGCAAAAGTAATTGTGATGTATGATCAGCCGACTGATAAAGAAGCCTTTGAAAAATACTATTTTGAGGCACATGTACCTTTAGCTCAAAAGGTACCTAATCTAATCGGTGCCGAGATCCACCGTGTGCTTCAGTCCATTAATAACGAAGGAGATCCCTATTTATTTGTAGAACTCCATTTTGAAAATCCAGATACAATGAGCCTTGCCCTATCATCACCTGAGTGGGAAGCAACAGCAGGAGACGTTCAGAATCTTATGCCATACTTATCTAAGCCACCTGTTATCTCCTTAGTGGATTAATTGCATTAAAATCTACGGGTCTCAGACTGTAGACAAACTCGAAGAAATTTCGAGTTCGCCTACAGTCTTTTTAATTTACATAGTTTAAAAAGGAAATTTAATGTGTATGAAGAATAATGAAATATAACTAAATTTAGGAGGATATTCATTATGAAGTACCATACAATTGAAGAATTTATACAAGATTGGCAGTATGAAGGCAGTTCCACACAAAAGATCTTAGATACGTTAACAGATGAAGCTTTATCACAGGCTGTTGCACCAGGACACAGAACACTTGGTGAGCTGGGATGGCATCTAGTTACATCATTACATGAAATGCTTTCACGTACTGGCTTAACGTTTGAAGGAGCAGAACATGAAAGCGAAGTTCCTACTTCAGCCAAAGATATTGCAGACGGATATAGAGTATCAAGTGAGAACATGATTAGTGCGATTAAGGAGCAATGGAATGATAAAAAGTTAAATGAAACAGTTGATATGTATGGTCAACAATGGCCCAACTCCTTTACACTCGGCGTGTTAAACACACATCAAATTCACCATAGAGGTCAAATGACTGTATTAATGCGCCAGGCTGGATTAATGGTACCTGGAATGTATGGCCCTTCAAAAGAGGAATGGGAAGGCTAATACTACTTAGAAAAGCGCAAGGCGCCCGCCTATCGGCGACAAGCATAAGACGAGCCGGCTGGAAGGTTGTTCTTTAACCTTCCCGACGGATTGGCTTATGACCTCGAGCCGATGGCGCCTGGAGCTAGACACCAAAAACTAGGTTGAAATTTATAGACTTTCTTACCTACAAATAAAAGGGAGCGCACAGCTCCCTTTTTATATAAACATGTTCAAACAAACATTTGTTTAGCCCTTAGACCCTTGCGCACCAAGTGGTTCACTTTTCAATCAAACGTTTGTTTAACATTTAAAGTCCATTTGTTTTTATAAGTTTGCAGCAACTTTCTTTTCTCTTGTAAACATCCATTTTAGGAAGCTTGGAACAACTAGAATGATAAATAAGAGACGAACTAGCTGTAATGCGCTCACGATTGCTGGGTCAGCTCCAATTGCTGTCGCTGTTAACACCATTTCTACTAATCCTCCAGGAGCCAAGCTTAGAATGGCTGTCTGTATGGGGAGATCTGATAAAACCGAAAAGATGTATCCAAAGCCAAATGAAATTGCTATTAATATTGCAGTTAGTAGTAAATAGATGCCACAGTACTTCCCACCAATTTTCAAGTCTTTTAAATATATATTATTTCCCATTTTCATTCCAACCGTGACTTGAGCAATTAGTAAGAACCATGGCGGTAAGTTGGGTAAAGGTACTCCTACTACCCCTAGTAAAGCGGTAACTGCTAATGGTCCAATTACATATGCTGCCGGAAGTTTATCTCTCAGCAACCAACCCGCTAAAATTGCTAAGCCAAACCACAGATATGCAACCAAGGATTCCGTGCTCACATTAGTAGCAAGTTGATATGGATTCACAGTTCTAGTTGTAAATAGATGCGTTACAATAAAAGGAACTAAAAATACAACAGTTAATAAACGAACGGTTTGAAAAATGGTAACCATGGCGGAGTTTGCTTTTAGGGAATGACTAGCAGCCACCATCTCAGATAATCCCCCGGGGATTGAACCGAACACACTTGTCATCGGATCTACTTTTATAAATTTTGTTACTAAGATACTATTAATTATACTCGCAGCCAGTAGCAAAATAGTTGTGATTATAAATGGTAGAATATATGGATAAACCGTAATAAATGTATCCTTTGTAAAAGATAAACCAAAATAGATTCCTAGCGTTACAAGACCGCCGTTATAAAAAGGAACGGGTACAACCATTTTTCTGTTTGAAACGGCCTTGTATAGAGTCATAAATGACATCGGTCCCAATATCCATGGAATTGGCAGGTGTCCCATGTAAAAGATAACCCCACCTAGACCAGCAACAAAATATGATTCAAGGATTTTTTTCCCTTCTAACTTATTCATGAATGTACGACCTTTCTCATAGAATAAAAAAATAGTAACATGATGTTCTATGTTTTTCTATTATTATTTCGCCTTTCTAAATATATGCGAGTAAATTGTTACATCCACATAAAGGAGGAAACAATATGAAAGATCAATACAAATTTTCGCATGAAATCCGGGTCCGTTATTCAGAAATTGATGGTCAAAAGATTGTCTTTAATGCCCATTATCATACATACTTAGACATTGCCTTTACAGAATATATGAGGGAGATATTAGGTCCACAATGGATCAAAGACCCTCACTCACTTCAGTTTGATCCTGTACTAGTAAAAAGTACAGTTCATTATAAAAAGCCGGCATTATTAGATGATATTCTAACAATCTATGTTCGAGTTAAAAAAATTGGGAACTCCAGTCTTACACTAGAAAGTTTGATTACTCGAGACGACGTGGTTTTAATTGAGGCAGAGATGATTAATGCTAATTATGATGTAGTTTCAAAAACAGCAGTACCATTACCAGAAAAAATCAAAAGTAAAATAAAACAGTTCGAGGGACTATAATTTCCCTCGAACTGTTTCTAACAAACGTTTATTTAGGCCTTCAGCTCATATATAACAAGAGTTTTGAAATTTAAACAAGCGATTGTTTGCATTTGAATACCCTACCAATGTGAATGCAAAAGCCTTCTTTTTTTTACTTTGTTACTTGGAATTTTCAATGCCTCGCTCATCAATCTAACCTGCAGTCCTGTATTACCTTACTCAGTGGCTCGAAGGCATACTCTATCTTACTTTCAGTCCTATATTACCTTGCTCAACGGCTCGTAGACATACTCTATCTTACTTTCAGTCCTATATTACCTTGCTCAACGGCTCGAAGGCATACTCTATCTTACTTTCAGTCCTATATTACCTTGCTTAATGGCTCGTAGACCTGCTCTATCTTACCTTCATTCCTGCCTTGCCACCCTCAATGGCTCGTATACCAGTTACAATAATCTATACAAGTAATATTCATTCGTCGGCACTCCATCAATGACCAAGGAATGTACCTTTTCCCCCTCTAACACAAAGCCCATTTTCCTATATAAATTGAAGGCCTTCACATTATCTTTGATTACGGTTAGTTCCAACCTTGATAACCCAACCTGTTTTGCCCATACAAACATTTCTTTAAATAGTTTTGTAGCAATCCCTTTTCCATTGTATTCACCTTGTACACCTAATACGATGTATCCCGAATGTCGGTTTCTTCTGACACCACCACCAAATACGCAAAGAAAGCCTACAAGTTTCCCTTCAGTTTCAGCTACCAAAATAGTTGAGTTCTTTTCGCCTAGCACTCTCTCAATCATTTTTTCCTGTTGCTCAGGGGTTGTCTCCCTTTCACCAGGTTCATACAGCATATATCCAGAATCATCTACAATACTTGATAACTCTATAAATTCCTTAGCATCACTTACTTTAATTTGTCTTATTAACATATTTATCCACCACCCAGTCATTATCTTCGACATTAAAACAAATGATTCCTCTTTAACAAGAAAATTGCTGTAAGGTTCTGGTGTTTTTTATGCCAAAACGCATAAAGATAGGGATATTGCAACATTAGTAAGAAAAATGACATATTTTTGTAATGAAAAAATACACCTATTTTACTAGTTTTTTATGCTAGAATAGTAGAGTAACTATTCCAAGGCTAATTAGAAAGTAGGAATTTCCTTGAAAAAACCAATTATAGCTATTAGTACTGCAATGTTTTTGAGTGTTGTTAGTCCTTATGTATCACCAGCACATGCTCAATATAGTACTACCTCAATCGACAGCGAATTACAACAAACTCGTCAAGCACTTGCCGAGCTAAATAAACAAATACAAAAGGTTGACCAAGCAATCGCTGATAATCAGAAAATGATAAACGATACAGCAGCACAAATTAGCGCTTCTGAAGAACAATTAGCAGTTCTCCAAGCAGAGATTCAAGAAACTGAGGATAAAATTGCTGCGCGCAATGAAATTTTAAAAGAACGTGCACGCTCCCTTCAGGTTGACGGAGGTTCTATTAGTTATATTAACGTTATATTTGGAGCTACTAGTTTTACAGATTTCATTAATCGAGTAACCGCGGTTTCTACTATTCTAAATGCGGATCAAACATTAATCGAAGAGCAAACGAATGATATTCAATCAGTTAAAGATAAACAAGAAACAGTTAAAACTGAACTTGCGAAACTCGAAAATACCAAAGTTGAATTAGAAGGAATGCAAGCGCAAATACAAGAACAAAAGGCTCAAAATGACGCATTAAAGGCGGAATTAAAACAACAAGAAAAAGGACAGTTAGCTGAAAGAGACAGAATAATTGCTGCTAGCAAGCCTGTTGTAACACCACCGGCTTCAAGTAATACAAATAATAATGCAGCAGCTTCTATACCAACTTCTACTCCAAAAGCAAGTGGCTCTGTTAATACAGTTATTACAGCTGGCTATAAATACATAGGAAATTCTGTATATGTATTTGGTGGTGGGAGATCAGCTTATGACATTGCAAATGGCCGCTTTGATTGTTCTGGGTTTGTCCATTGGGCATTTGCTCAAGCTGGAGTAAGTGTTGGTGCTAGTACTGACGCCTTAAAAAATCAAGGTACTACTGTTGCGGTGAGTGACATGCAACCTGGTGATTTAGTCTTCTTTGATACGTATAAAAAAGATGGACATGTTGGTATCTATATGGGCGGAGGTAAATTCATAGGGTCTCAAACCTCAACCGGAGTAGCTATAGCAAGTATGACCAGCGGATATTGGAAAGGCGTCTTCAATGGTCGTGTAAAACGAGTTATGTAATGTACAAGCATCTTCATTGTGAAGATGCTTTTCTATTTCTTCTTTGAAAACAACTTGGTTCATTAATGCCTTATTTTTTAAATACACCATGAGCTACTCGCAAATATTTTATTTTTCCATTATTATTATAAGGAATAGCTATCAAACTGGAGTGAACATAACCTTGGAGACTAAAAAAGCGTTACCTATCTTATTCGCTGTCATGTTTTTAGTTATGGTAGGATTCGGAATCATCATTCCGGTAATTCCCTTCTATGCTGAAGAACTAGGTGCTACCCCGACCCAATTGGGACTTTTAATGGCAGTTTATTCATTAATGCAATTTCTATTCGCACCAATGTGGGGGAGAGTATCGGATCGTATAGGGCGTAAACCTGTTATTATGATTGGTATTTTAGGACTATCTCTATCCTTCTTTTTAATGGCATTATCATCTGAACTCTGGATGCTTTTTGCTGCTAGAATAATTGGAGGTACTCTGTCTGCAGCAAATATGCCGACCGTTATGGCTTATGCAGCTGATATAACCACTGAAGAAAACCGCGCAAAAGGAATGGGAATTATTGGTGCATCTGTTGGTCTAGGATTTATTTTCGGACCAGCAATCGGAGGGATTTTTTCTCAATCAAGCTTACATATGCCTTTTTATATTTCAGGGATATCATCATTACTAACATTCTTCTTAGTACTTTTTGTATTAAAAGAATCATTACCAAAAGACATGCGCAATAATCAACCATCACGAAAAAGAAGTGGTCTACTTAAAGCGATTAACGGACCTGAATCCGTTTTGTTTTTCTTATCATTGTTCATTACCCTATCCTTATCTGGGCTAGAAGCAACGTTTGCTTACTTCGCAGCAGAGAAAGCTAATCTTGGCACAACAGAACTAGGTTATATTTTCATGATAATGGGTCTAGCAGGAGCAATTGTTCAAGGCGGATTAGTTGGAAAAATGTCAAAGAAATATGGAGAAGGCTTTGTCATTCAAATTGGGATTGTCATTTCTGCATTAGGCTTCTTCCTTATTCTATTTACACGTGATTTTCTTACTGCAGCAATCTTTTTAACTATATTTGGAGTTGGAAACGGGGTCATCCGTCCAAGCGTTTCTTCATTACTAACCAAGCGATCTAAAACAGGACACGGAAGTGTAACTGGTTTATTATCCTCTTTTGATTCCTTAGGAAGAATTATTGGGCCAATTTTAGGTGGCTGGCTCTATTCGGTCGCAATGGGATTACCATATATATCGGGTATTATCTTATCAGTAGTTGCATTTGGATTATTCAGATGGTATATGACTTCACAGAAGAAGCAAACAGAAGCTATATAAAGAATTCGCATTTAAAAACCGCAAGGACAGGTTTATGTCTTTGCGGTTCTTTTTTTATAGGCTTCTATGTTTTCCCTTTTGACTCAATCAAACGTTTGTTTAGCGGTTTTATTGAGTCTTAACAAGGGTTCTCTATTTCAACCAAGCGTTTGTTTAAATCGTAAATTTATAGGAACTTGCGTATTTCATTTCTTTTACAAACAACAGCAATAGATTCTTAGTTGCTTCAAGATCTTGAAGGTCGATTACCTCAATAGAAGAATGTGCGTATCTTGACGGAATTGATAACACACCAGTTGGAATACCTTGATGAGCTAAGCTTAGCTCTCCAGCATCGGTTCCTATTCCAGGGAAGACCTCTAATTGATAAGAAATATTATTTCCTTCAGCTAGCTCAATTAGATGATCACGTACTTTTTTATTTGCTATCAGACTAAAATCTATTACTTTAATTCCAGTACCGTTACCAATTGCAAGTGTTTGATCCATCATTTCTTCAGGAGTATCACTTACTGCCGTTGTATCTAACGCTAACGCGACATCTGCATTATGTTGATGGCTAGCTACTCGCGCACCTCGAAGACCGACTTCCTCCTGAACAGTAAACACACCAACAAACTCTCCTGCAAAATTGTCTTTATCTAGATCCTCTAGCGCTTTAATTAGTACAGCACAGCCAGCGCGGTCATCAAATGCTTTTCCTACTATACGAGTTTCAGATAAATGGTCGAAGTGCGGATACCAAGTAATAGGGTCTCCTATTCTTATTCCGAATTCCTCTGCCTCTTTTTTAGAGGAAGCACCTGCATCAATGTACAAACGTTGATGCGGACGTACCTTTTTCGGATCATCATATTTCATCATGTGTGCTGAAATAGTACCAATTACACCTGAACGTAGCCCATTGCGAGTTTTTATCTGAACACGTTGTGATAATAGTATACGATCGTCGTGACCGCCAAGTTTTTCAAAACGAATTAGACCATTCTCTTCTATCTTTTTTACAATAAAGCCTACTTCATCCATATGGGCAGCAACAACAATTTTGGGGCCATCTTGATTACCCTTTTTAGTCACAATTAGATTGCCGGCTCCATCTACTTCCATGTGGTCCACTTTATTTTTTAAACGATTTGCTATGTATCTTGCTACATCCTCTTCAAAGCCGCAAGGCCCATGAATTGCTGAAAGTTCTTTAAGTAGATTCTCCAAAGTAGTCTCTCCTTATCGCTGATAGTTTAGTATAGAAAATAAGATTGTATTTCTAAGTCGCCTAGAACAATCTTACTTTTCCTTAACTCTATTCTACCACAATTTTTAATTTACTCTGAAAAATCCAAACGGTTCAGATATGCGTTTTTCAATACGAACAATATGTACCGCATAATCTCCAAATCTACCTTTAATGATGGTAGCTTCTTCCCCAGGCTTACTTTGACTTACTGAGTACCTTACTTCCTTACCGATTCCATCATGAGCATCGCCAACGAATTCAATTATTGCTTTTTCATCAGGCTCTGTTCCAATAAAAGCGTAAGTATATCGGTTAACCTGGTGCAATCCTCCGCCTCCTGGACCTAGATCTAGTAAAACACTGTTTTTCAAATCCTCTGGAACATCTTGGTATGATACTAGCTCATACTTCATCGGTCTGTCACCGAAATCAATTAATAGAAACGTTATTACCATAATTACTAAAAAAGGAACGATACTCCTTTTGAGTTGGTTCATTTTGGTAACCCCCACGAAAGACTTATAGCACTCGTCTTACAAACAGACTACTTACCTTTTGCCTAAAAAGTAATATCCAATCAATCGAAATTACCTGCTGTAAAAATGAATATAACAGAAATACATTTAGATAGATTGTGGCCCATTCAGAACTAGATTGTATTTTGGCAAAAAACAATCCAAGCAGTAGCATCGCCCAATAATGAAAGCTTGCATTACAGATTCTCTGCCAAACTGGTATATAGTTTCTACTCGAAATGATTTGCATCGCAATCACTAGGTACCACATCATATGCAGCGTGGTGAACTCAAATAAACCATTTGAGCCCGTTAACTCATTCCAATTTAATGAAAAAATTTGGTTGAGATAAATATCAAAAGTCAGCTGAATCCCAATCATTTGTTTCATAAGTTGAATAAATACTATATAAATTGGAACTAGCCCTAGAATGGAAAATAGCCAAAACGTTTGTTTTTTTATGATGAAACGGTAACTAACATACCCTATTAACAGCGCCGTTAAAGTAGCCACAAGAAAATACACTGAAAAGCTGGCTCTAATAAGTATGATTGGACCAACTATACTAGCAATAAAACATATAATCGCAACTGTAAATTCCTTTTGTATATGTTTTTTAATAGAGCTTGGGTATGTTTGGTTAATTTCCTCTTTAAGCATTGAAATATTTCCAAATTGGGAAATTACTGTTTCAATTGCAGCTTTCTTCTCGACATCTCTTTTTCGTAAAGAATAGTAATGATCGTATAGATGCTGCTTCCATTCTTCCTCAACTTCTCTTTTTTCATCTGCGTCTAGATGAATCTCTGCCAGCAATTTTTTAATATACTCCTCAATTTCAACTATGACTGTCTCACGTCCCGACAATTCCATCACCTACAATTCGATGCATGACTCGTCGAAACATGTTCCATTCCTGTTTTTGTTCAGATAATGCCTGCTTTCCTGTGGAGGTGATTCGATAATACTTTCGGCGTGGCCCGTCAGAAGAATTCTTCCAGTAGCTTTCTACCAGCCCGTTTATCTCTAGCTTTTTTAATGCTGGATAGAGTGTACCCTCCTTATAACTTAGAAATCCTTCACTTATCTCGTGCACCTTTTCTGTAATTTCATAACCATACATATCATTTTCCGATAGTAACGACAGAAGAATCATACTTGTACTACCCTTTATTAATTCCGTTTTACTCACCTGTTTTCACCTCTATCTATATCGTTATACTACTTACTGTACATCGTAACACGATGTACCTGATTTAACAAACATTATTTTCCTTTTTTATAACTGACTTTGAACCAATTGTTCTGGTCAAAGCCTATTTCGAAGACTGGTAAAATAAAAAGAGATTGTTTATATTTCAGAAAATTAATATAATTTTAAACACAATGCTTTGATTTTATTCCCTGGAGGAATGCAAAATGACAAACCTAACTTATTCATTTCGGCCCGCAACCCTAGAAGATGCCAAGTTGGTAACAGAGTTAATTATCGCTTCGGATATCGCAGAATATGGAGTACCTGATTGTACAATTGAAGATGTTTTAGACATTTGGAGTAACATCCCTATCGAAACAAATACATGGATTATTAAAAAAGACGAGACCCTCGTAGGATACGGATTTTTGGAGGAGATGAGTAAAGGTAGACTTGATTGTTACGGGTTTATCCACCCTTCTTGGTATGGGAACGGGGCTGGCACTCTTTTAATCTCTCAAATGGAACAGCGTGCCAAGGAATATATAGTCGATTATGAGAAAGATCAAATTCCCTATGAACTAAATAACTATATCCCAGCAACTAATCCTTCAGCAATTTCTCTTCTCGAAGGAAATAAGTACACATTTGATAAGGTATATAGCAGAATGGTAATTGATATGAAGGCTGAACCTGAAGTAACTCCCTTAGCTGAAGATGTGGTACTTCTTCCTTATAACAGCGAACGAGATTCAAAAGGCCTTTACAATGCATATGTAGAATCCTTCCAGGATACAAGAAGCTATTATGAGGAACCATTTGAAGATTGGATTAGAAAAAGAAATACCGAGCAACACGATCAATCTCTTTGGTACGTTACTTATTTTAACGAAGAGCTGGTAGGTTTCATCATTTGCAAAAACTTTCCTGAAGGAACATATGTTGAATACCTTGGCGTGAAGCGAACCGGACGTAAAAAGGGAATTGGATCTGCCTTACTGACCACTGTGTTCAAAGAAAGCTACAATAGAGGGATTAAAACTGTCTTACTTAATGTTGATGCTAATAGCTTAACAGGAGCAAATCGTTTATATGAAAGCGTCGGAATGAATGCTACTTTCCAAATTGCTTGTTATCGAAAAACATCATTTTAAAGAAAGTATAGCTCATAAACTTTGTTGTTTTTCAGGAGGTCTGAAGGGATATTTAAGCTGCCGAATATATTTAACAGGGGTGATTGGAGCGCATGGTGCGAGACTCCTCGAAAATGCTTTGCATTTTCTTCGTGCGTGGGAGAATTCAAAGGAGCCTCTCAAAGTCCTGCGGGAAAGTCATAGGATCGTCTACTAAAAACCGCCACGTCCTGTGGCGAACGTAGACGTCAGCACATCCTCGAAAATGCTACACATTTTCTTCGTGCGATGCATATGCTGCCGGAGCATTCCTTGTCCTGTGCAAGTCAAGTGAGACCCCGCAGGAGCTTGCTACTTGTCTAGCTTCAGCGGCTAGAAACTCGAGAAATTTCAACTCCTCCGTCAGAGGCAAAAGACGCCTCTTATGTCGGAGTCTCCGACGCACAGGATGTGCTAGTGCCGCCAAAGCCACAGGACGTGGCGTTATTGGCGGCCAATTTCCTCGTTTCTGACCAAGCCGCTTCCGCATTTCGAAGAGGAGGCTCACTGTCCGCCCGCGGAAAGCGAGTGCCAGGAGCGGAAATCACCAAACTATGTAATACGCAGCTTACATAAAAAGAAAATAAAAAAGAACCTAAAGAAAAAAGCACACGAACTCGTGTGCTTTTCCTTTACCCTTGGACTGCAGTTGTTGCTTCTTTTTTTCTAATAAGGCTAACAAGTCCATAAACAACTGGTGTTAATAAAATTGAAGCTACAAATTTAAAAATGTACTGTGTAAAGATTAAGCCAACTAGAACAGATAATGGCATTGTACCAATAAAAGCAATGGTAATGAAAATGCTTGTGTCAACAAGCTGACTTAACATTGTTGATGCATTATTACGAAGCCAAAGCTTTTTCTGGCCATGCTTATTTTTCAAACGGTTAAACACGAACACATCTAGATTTTGGCTTATTGCGTACGAAATCAAACTAGCTAAAATCACACGAAAGCTCCCACTTAATATTGTTTGATACGATTCCTGAGCTGTGAAAACTGGTGCTGCAGGTAATTGGATTGTAATCGAAATAAAAATAAGTGCAAGAACTTGAGTAAGCAACCCAGCTTTAACTGTCGTTTGCGCTTCCTTCTTACCGTATACCTCTACAATTACATCAATAATAGGGTAGGTAAATACATAAATAATGACAGCTGCAGGTAGCATTGCAAAGCTCCCAACACTAAAAAGCTTTACAGCAACAATATTAGCTAAAATCAAAAGTCCAACGAAAATTCCATTCAAATATAATAACATTTTCTATTCCTCTTCCTTAGCGATTATCCACTTTTTCTGGGTATAGGTCATGGTTCATTAAACGGAAGTGAGCCATCTCCTCATACTTCGTTCCAGGTTTTCCATAGTTACACCAAGGATCAATTGAAATTCCTCCACGTGGTGTGAATTTACCCCAAACCTCGATATAGCGCGGGTCTAATAATTTTATCAAATCATTCATAATGATATTTACACAATCCTCATGGAAATCACCATGATTTCGGAAACTAAATAAATATAGTTTTAAAGACTTACTTTCTACTATTTTCTTATCAGGAATATACGAAATATACATGGTAGCAAAGTCAGGCTGATGCGTTAGCGGACATAAACTCGTAAACTCAGGGCAATTGAATTTCACGAAATAATCTCGATTTGGGTGGAGATTATCAACTGATTCTAAAACCTCAGGTGCATACTCGAATGCATATTTTGTGTTCTGATTTCCTAATAAAGACAAATCCTCTAAACCTTCTTCAGACTTTCGTCCAGACATAAAAAATACCTCCCTATAAAAATGTGTCCCAACACTTTTAAGAAAGGTTCATTGCTGCCGTTCTAACACAAACTAAAATAGGATCATAAACGTAAAAAGCCATGTCCAAATATGGACATGGCATAGCTGTCATGTATCCATAGTTTTTTATAGAGGGTTTCGGCTATGAACCTCTCCCGCTTAAGCACGGGTATCTTCTACATATAATATAGAAGACGTTGCGACTCGTCAAATGAAATTTTTAGGAGTCATTTACTTCACTCTTCTTGCTGCTTGCTGAATCGGGTCCCATACTCCGTTATAAGGTGGTGCATACGCCAAATCTAAATCTAATAATTCATCAATTGTCATAGAGTGAAACAATGCTGTTGAAAGGACATCAATTCGTTTATCGACGCCATTTCCACCAATAATTTGTCCACCTAGAAGCTTATGTGTTTTCTTATGATAAACGAGTTTCACCGTCATTTTTTTGTCGTTTGGATAATAACCCGCAATATCCTTTGCCTCGATTGTTACCGCCCCTGTAGGAATATGTAGTCTCTTAGCTTCTTTTTCGGTTAATCCCGTTCTTCCAAGTGTTAAACTAAAAAATTTTATGATTGATGTACCAACAACCCCTTTAAATGTCTTATGTACATCAATCATATTTAAACCCGCTATTTGACCTTGTTTATTAGCATGTGTTCCTAGGGGTATATGGTCATCCCGTTCTTTTATTCGGTGGTATTGCGTAGCACAATCACCTGCTGCATATACATCCTCTACACTAGTTTTCATATAAGGATTAACTTGGATAGCACCATTTACACCTAATACAACTCCTGTTCCATCTAGGAATCTAGTGTTTGGCCTAACTCCGATTGCAATAAGAACTAAATCTGCCTGAATTTCCCCTTTATCTGTTTTAACATATTCAACATATTGATTACCGATAAAACCTTCTACTGACTCACCTAACCTCAAGTCTATATTGTTTTTCTTTGCCTCTTCGTGTATTAACTCTGACATTTCACTATCAAATATCCCCGCAAGCCGCTGATTTCTTTCAATAATCGTAACCTTCTTCCCTAGCTCAGCAAAGCTTTCCGCCATTTCAAGCCCAATATAACCGCCTCCAATTACGGTTACATTTTGAACATCCCGAAATCCTTTATATAGATAATCCAAAATTTCCTCAGTATCTGGAATTGTTTTTAATGTAAAAATCCCTGAAAGGCTTGTACCTTCCCATTTTGGAACAACTGGACTTGCGCCTGTTGCAACAAGTAGACGGTCGTAAGATTCTTCGAACTCTTCACCAGTAGTATGATTAATGCCACTTACCACTTTGTTTCCACTATCTACATTCTTTACTTCATGAAATACACGGGCATCGATTCCATACTGTTTTTGAAACTCAGCTTGGGTTCTTGCAATTACCTTGCTCGTAGATTCAATTTTGCCACTTACCACATAAGGAAGGCCACATTGTCCATATGAATATATCCCGCCTTTTTCTAAGACGGTTATTGTATGACCAGAACTGTTTCTCACGATTTGCATCGCAGCACTCATACCAGCTGCGTCACCGCCAATAATTACAAATTTCATCTCAATCCCTCCATTCCGTTATTTTCCTTTAGTTTTGTTTTTTTAAACCTGAATATAAGAAAAGCGCAAGCGCCTTGAAGATGAACATCGACTAAAATCCGCCACGTCCTGTGGCGAACGTCGATGTCAGCACATCCTGTGCAAGTCCGACAAGCGCTGGAACCCTGACGAGGAGGCTCGAAAAAAAGCAAAGCTTTTTTCCTGCGGGGATTATCCTCACGAAGCATTCCTTAGTGTTGCCGCCGCAGGAGGGGTGAAGCGACCTCGAGGGGCTAGGCGCTGGAGCTGGACACCGAAAACTCGGTTAAAAATTTTATACTTTTATATCATTGGATAAAAAATTACTTATAAGTCATATTGTCTCTCTACATTTTGTCCATATGTTACACTTTAAAGGTATCTATTTTTAGAGTAGGGGGAATAGCGTGAGTAGTCAAACAAAGATGATTGTTCAACAGTCGTTGAATGCACTATTGGAAGATACATCATTCATACCTGAACTAAAAGATAAAACACGAGAGAAAGCATTTACCTCATTAGCCTCCATTCTTTCAACACCAAATCATATTCACAAGTCATTTTTACGAATCCCTTTAGAAGATGGGCAGGTTGTTCGGATTCCAGCTTATCGTGTACAACATAATAACGCTTTAGGTCCTTACAAAGGTGGAATTCGATTTCATGAGTCTGTAAATGAAGATGAAGTCATTAATCTTGCCTCTTTAATGACTTTAAAAAACGCCCTCCATGACGTACCATTTGGAGGTGGAAAGGGAGGTCTTGTTGTTAATCCTCGTTCACTATCAGAAAAAGAACTACATCTAATTTGTAAAAAGTATGTACGTTACTTTAGTGATATCCTTGGCCCGGATAAGGATATTCCTGCACCTGATGTTGGTTCTGGGGAACGAGAAATGGATTGGATGATGGCTGAGTATAAAAGTATTCGACCTGGTTTCCCATATCGTGGGAGTTTCACAGGAAAAAGTGTTGTGAATGGAGGATCTCTTGGAAGAAGAGAAGCAACTGGAAAAGGTGTCTATTTTACCTTTCGTTATTTGCTTTATAACTACCTGAATGAGAAAAAAAATGAACTTTCAAATTCTACTAATATTTATGCTCAAACAATTGTAGGATTAGAGAACAAAAACTTAAAAATTGCAGTCCAAGGCTTTGGGAATGTAGGATCAGTAGCAGCACTGGAAGCATATCATTGTTCACACTTGAATAACAAAATAGTTGCCGTCAGTGACCGTAATGTTACTTTATTTAACGGAGAAGGCTTAGATATCCCCTCTTTACTTACTTTTACTACCGCAAATCAGGGTGACCTCCCAGTATCAAAGGAAGAATTGGAGGTTGCTGGTGTAACAGCTGAAATACTAGACAGAGAATCGGTCCTTTATCTAGAAGTTGATGCCTTAATACTCGCCGCCTTAGAAGATCAAATTCATAAGTCTAATATGCTGCAAATAAAAGCACCCATTATCGTTGAAGGTGCGAATGCCCCTGTTACAAGTGAGGCAGATGAATTTTTAAGTAAAAAAGGCGTGATCATTATTCCAGACATCCTTGCTAATGCAGGAGGAGTAATTGTCTCATATCTAGAATGGCTCCAAGGGAGAGAAACTCAGTTTTATAGTGAACAAGAAGTGTTCAGTCAGCTTTACTCAAAAATGCAGCACACGATGGATACCATTCTTCCAGAATTTTTTGGTGATCCCTTTCCCTTACGACAAAACTGTTATATTCATTCAGTTATGAAACTATCAACTGTGCTATATAGGCAGGGGAAGTTATATTAAGTTCATTCTTAGTAGATATTCCCCAACTATAAGTTACCATCACTTTAAAAAGGTACCTTCCAAAGTTAGGAAGGTACCTTTTCATTTAATCAAACGTTTGTTTATCGCTTTTCACTTGTAATACCAAGGACTTTACATTTTAAACAAACGTTTGTTTAACTTATACAGGGTGTTGACCAGGATCAAATACTTTAACTTTATTCAGTCGGAGTTTGAACCCCTACTGAATTGTATACTTTTTTTGCATTCATCCACCACTTTTAAAAGTAGGGGGATTTCTGCTGAATAAAGTTAAAATGCTCCTGATCCTCCTCCACCTCCACCTGTACCTCCTCCAGAACTACCTGCACTTCCTCCACCGGTACTGCTAGTAGAATCATTAGCCGAATGAAATCGACCAGAAGCAGTTGGTCCTACATACCCGAAGGAATAAATGGAGTAAGGTTGGAAGTCGTCTGTTCCTGTATATGGTTTACTAAAAGCTGAAACAAGGCGGTCATTTTGTTTTTGCATATCCTTATCACTAGTTCCCAAAGCATAAATATATGCTCGCATTTGATCATCTTCCGACCAGTTTTTCCAGTCCTCTGGTTTCAACAGTTTATACTTCCCTTTAAAGATTAACCATTCATATGAAAGCTTCGCCCCTTCGAATGTTCTAGGTCGGTAAGCAATTGCATAAATAATGAATGCTAAAAACAGAAATATAGTCATTACAAACCAGCCAAATAAGTCATACATCGGGAATAAAATGAGTAAAGGAGATAACGGAATACTTAACATGCCGATTGCAAGTCTGTACTTATTTTTATTTTCATAAAAGCTATGTTCCTTTACTTCTTTTCTAACTGCATTTGCCCAAGCACTTTGAAACAACGAATAAATCTCATGGTTTTTCTTATCTTTTGTGTAAGCCTCAAGGTCTTCAAAGCTAAATTCACAATTCTGTCCGATTTTATCAAATAATCTATCGATCAGTATTTCTTCATGTTCCAAGGCTCCAGTTCGGTTAAACAACTTGAAACTTTCATTCGAAGTTTGCTGTACTAACCCCTTCCTCACTAAGTCTAGTAAGGCTGCTGCCATTGCTTGAGGAGGAAGATAATTGTGATTTGTATATAAAATTGTCGCTGGAAGACTCATTACTTGTTTAGGTAAGAAACTTGTAGAACCTACTTCCCTTTTAATGGCTGCAAGTTTTGCACGTGCTTCTATCCAATTGCGAATAATAAAGAATAAAAGAATAATCGCAAAAAGTGGTATAACAATTCCAGCAAAATTTGATAGCTTTTCCCTGGATTCTGCTTTTTCCTTTGCCTCAGTAAGTAACTTATTTTTAGCAGCTATGATCTCAGCTCTCATATCTTTATCCGCAGTTTGATACCCTACTGCAAATAGACTAGTATCGTAAGCAACACGAATATCTCCATTTGTGCTGCTAGGAACCTCACCTAAGTGAAAAACCACCGAACCATCAGGTTGTACCGATTCCTTACCAAAGGCTGCATCATACCCAAAGGCAACTACCTCTTTAGTTGATTCAGGCGGGTGAATCGTGATTATCATATTTTCATATGTAGAATCATTACGATTATCAAAGAATGGCCAGTAAAACTGAACAACATCCCGATATACCTCTACACCTTTTTCGATTTTGTATGTTAATGCTGTTGTGACCGTCTCGTCTTCACCTTTTCGGTATATTTTATACATATCATCTTCTTTTTCAACACGTAAGGATTTCTCATTTTCCGATGCTGAGAAATCTGTTATACTGCTTCCTTCTTTAGGTATGATGGACCTGGTAATTCCATTAAACTCACCTTCGAATTCATAGGTATGTTTTTCTATAACTTCAACTGTTCCATCAGTTTGAATGAATGCATCGATTGTGACGTCTGTGATTGAATACTCAACCGCTAGTCCCTGTAACGGAAACAGAAGAAATACTGCAATAAATAAAATAAAACTACTCAGTTTGAATTTCATACGCGCACCCTCTTTCATAATAACTATACGAATTTGCATATAAAATGGTTTCAAAACTTGCACAATAACTCTTATAAATATTACTATTAAGGTTATTACCAGCGGTTAGCACAACAGTATTCTTAAACCGGCTAAAATAATTTCTAGGGAGTCGCTACTCATGACTGAATATAAAGTTGTATTTTTAGATATTGATGGAACAATCCTTCGCCCTGATGACACCATTGAAAACACTACAAAGAATGCAATTGCCCAACTTCAAGCAAAAGGAATAGAAGTTGTCCTAGCAACAGGTAGGCCCCTTCATGAAATTTTAGAAATTGGTGAGGAACTATCAATTACATCTTTTATAGCTTACAACGGTGCATTCGCTATCCACAAAGGAGATACTATTTATAAGGAACCTATGTCAGCGGAACTAGTAGAAGAATTGTTACATATTGCAAGAGAAAACGACCACCAAGTAGTTTTATACACAAAAGAAACCAATGTATTTACTACCATCGAATCAGCTATCGTAAAAGACTTTATAAAAACCTTTCATCTCAAGCAAAACAAGATACTAGAGGAACATTTTCAAGAGGATGTTTTAGGGGCTACTATTATTACAAACGCTGAAGATATAGACAGTAAATACAGGCATCTAACAAACATTCATTTGTCACAAGTAAACGTTGAAGGGATGAAATCTTGCCGGGATGTTATCCGTGATAAGGTGAACAAAGGAGTGGCTGTCGAGGCATTTTTAACAAGGGCTGGATATTCATCTGACAATGCGATTGCCTTTGGTGATGGTATGAATGATAAAGAAATGCTTTCATTCGTAGGTACAGGCTTTGCAATGGGAAATGCTCATCCCGATTTACCTAGATATGCAAAATATACTACAACAGATGTTGAGCATTCAGGAGTTTATAATGGATTAAAGTCAATTGGACTAATTGACTAACGTTTTAATATAATGTGAAAGACGCCCGTTGTCGTTGATAATTATAAATCGAGCCGGCTGCAAGGTTATCTTATTGACCTTAAGCCGCCGGCTCTTAAGACATAGAAACAACTTCCTTCTCCATACTTTATAAACTATAAAAAATAATGTATGTATCAATTTTTTCCATTTTGTACTACTGGCTCTTCCTCTACCTTCGCAACTTCCCAACCTTTACATACGTCTACCCATTCTTTCGCATATGAATATAAAAATAATTCTTCGCATGAAAGTTCAATCGCTGAGTTGGTACTTCCGCATGCAGGAAAAAGGGTATCAAAACGTTTCATCGACGTGTCTAAAAATACATCTAGTTCTTTTTTTAAACCAAATGGACATACTCCCCCAATTACATGCCCCGTATTTTCTAGCACCTCGTCTGGAGACAGCATCCGAGCCTTATATCCAAAGGTATGGCGAAACTTTTTATTATCAATTTTGGCGTCTCCTGCAGCGACTACTAAAATTGCTTTATCATCTTCCCCTCTAAACGATAACGTTTTGGCGATTCTTGCAGGTACTACTCCGATTGTTTGCGCTGCTTGATCCACCGTTGCACTAGATGTTTCGAATTCCATAACATCTTTTTCACGATTCCATTGCTTAAAATGAGCTTTTACACTTTCTAATGACATCTTGTCCATCCCTTCCTAAAAAAATAGTGCTTCTCATAATTTACCATAAAATTTCGAAAAAACATAAAAATACATTTTGAAGGATAAATATAAAACTTGCATAAAAACACCAAATACAATAAAACCTATGAATTAAATGGTATTAAAGGTGGATCTTAATTCTTATGTACTCCCTAACTATCCTAGGTCTGTCACTTTTAACTTTAATTGCTACCTCTGTAATAAAAAAGAAACTTACATTGTTTGAAAATTTATATATTGTGCTTGTTTTGGAATTTCTAGTTACCAGTTATGGTTCCATTTTATATGTAAATACAAAACGATGGAGTGTTTCACAAGACGTAGAGTCTTTACTAAGCTTTATATTATTTGAAACGATACTTATCCCGTTTTTTCTGCTTTGGTATTTTAACTTTTTCTTCTCTGTAACGACAGTGTTACAAAGGATTGGATTATCGCTTATCGTAGTTAGTACGTTATACAGTATAGAATATTTTCTTATTTACAATGAGGCGATTACATACGAAGATTGGTCATTCTTATATTCGTTACTATCGTACACCTTTATTTTACTTCTCACCTTACTCATAACAGTTCCATTTATACGCTTGTTACAAAAGGAGGAGATAAATAAATAATGCCACTTCCTAAGGTGTTTGATCAAAACGAATGGTTTGTATTGCTTTGGCTTATTATTGGTTATGCAGTTATTTTCTTTCTCCCTAAACGAACACCCTTAAGCATATTACTAATAATCATGTTATTTTCATCAACAGTTGCACGGATAAGCGATCATCTTTTAGCTGCTCCTCAGTTGGATTTATATAATATTATGGACACAGGATTATATGATTTTTTTGATTTTTTAACGTACTTTTTATATGCACCTTTTGGCTTTTTATTTGTTTATATATATGAACGAATGCGTTTAAGAGGAATTGAGACTTTTTTCTATATTGTCATTTGGTCCCTTTTCGGAACACTTTTTGAAGGTATTTGTGTACATTTCAATGTCTTTACTTATAACAATTGGCGATTAGCGTATTCCTTTCACGTCTATTTAGTAACACAATCTCTGACGCTTGGTTTATTTATTTTATTAACTCGTACTCATAAGCTTCTTAAGAGTGGTAAAACGCTCGATTAAAAAAGACCCTACTTTGAGGGTTTTTTTCTTTGTCTTTATCTATGCTCTTTTCTCTTTTATAAACGATAAGATAACAATCGTAGTCAAAATAAAAAATGTTCCTATCCACTCACCAGCGCCAAAGGCGACATGCAACCAGATTACCGAAAGAAAGGTAGCAGATAAGGGTTCTGCACAGGCAAGTAAACTTGTTTCGGTTGCAGAAATATAGCGAAGACTTTCTAAGTAACAATAGAAAGCAACTAGTGTACCAAAAACCACCACAAAAACTACTGCAAAATAAGCAGGTAGAGACCATTCACCTTCAAACTTCCAAGGTGGGTGTATAAAACTAAACCCAAACCCTCCAATTAGCATGCCCCAACCTACAACTATCATTGACCCCCACTTCTTAAGTAAACGAATTGGTTGCAATGTATAAAAGGCCAATGCAAATGCAGAACTAATCCCCCAGAAAACAGCCCATCCTGAAATCGATAAAGAATGAACACTGCCCCCTGTGACTAATAAATAGGTTCCCACTACCGCAAGCGCTACCGAGGATATTTCCATAACGTTTGGTAATCGTTTGGCGACAATGGCCAGATAGCATGTAATAATTACAGGACCCATATATTGAAGAACAGTCGCCGTTGCAGCATTTCCATGCTGGATAGCCGCGAAATATGTATATTGGACAGCCAGCATACCACATATTCCAAACAATATAATCTGGAATATGGCCCTCCGATCCTTCCACACCCCCCAGATCTTGCTTCCTTCTTTTTGATATGCAAATAGTAATAAGAGAACACCCGATACCAATAAGCGTATAACTACAAGCCATTCAGCACTAAATCCTTGTTTCTGAAACAGAAATTGGGCAACCGTCCCTGAGGTTCCCCAAAGAATTGCACCGATCAATACCAAAATAATGCCCTTTACTCTTCCGTGCGGTAACGCTAAACTCTCTGAACTCATCAGGCTCCCTCACTTAAACTAGTAAACTTATAATTCACCATTATTTCCATTTATTATAAGAAAACTAAAACAAAAATTAAATACATTTTTAAACGTACTCCTACATAATTGCAAATATAATAACTCCTATAATCCCTAAGATGGTAAAGATTGTACCACCAATTCTTGTTGAAAATAGATATAAACTCGATGGCTCTGTTGCATCAGCAGATTTCCAACTTTCCGTAAGAGCCCAAATAAATGTTGGCTTGAAAAACATGAGTAAGCCAAGTGGAATAAAAAGCAAAAAAACAATGACCATATTCATTCCCCTTTTTAGTATGACTTAGTATGTAATACGAACAATAAGTACTTTCGTTTCATACCTATGAAATAATGCATTCCTTTATTTTACTCTTATGCTAGAATATATGAAAAATATCGAAAATATGTAGGTTCTATACTTTAACCTATGGATCTGCTAATTGCGAGGTGGAACATGTACAATTCTGAGGAAAGAGATCATTATTTCAACAGAACGATTGAGAATGTAAAGTCTATAGAATTCGTGGAAGGTGTCATTCAGCTAGGTTCAGGGGTAATTGGCTATAATGATTCATATTCTGATATTGATATGATGGTGTCTGCTGCTAACGTAGAGAATGTAGAAAAGACAAAAGATAAAATCCGCCAGGTATTAAGTGAATTTAATCCAATCTACATTAAAGAAAAGCAACTTAGAAAGGATATTTACCTGATTATAGCTATAATGGAAAATACATTGGAATTCAACATTTCCATTCTCCCAACTGATCTTTTAAACGTAAAATCGCCATTGTGGAAAGTGGTTATCGATAAGACTGGTTCAGTATCAAAGAAGATGAAATTTGAAAATGAAAAGTTTACAAGTAAGCCAATAACATACGAAGTACCATATGATGTTGTATTTGAGTTTGTATATTCGGCTATGAGTTTAAACAAAGAGTTAAAGAGGAAAAATTTAATTTATGCATTAAAGTTACTCGAGGAAATGAGAAGTGACACATTAGTTGTTCAAGCATTAAATGAAAATAAGAAACTACACCAGTTCAAGGCCTATGAAACATTACATCCATCATTTATCAAAGAGTATCTATTGACTTTTCCAGTCGATATCACTGCTGAACATATAAAGTTGGCTACTGAAAAATTAATATACTTATTTACAGAAACAGTAAATCAAAGCTCTCTATTCTCAATGGACGATGCTTTAAAACATCTGATTTACAATAAGGTAAGATAAGCCCAGAGTCTAAACTCTAGGCTTTTCTGTTTCTATCTTTTAATACTCTGTTGTAATAATCGGTGTTCCAATTGTCACGTCTACATGATTTTGATCTGCTGAAGTTCGCAAACCAATTTGCATATTAATGAGTTCATTATTAGCTGTTCGTAATTCCGTTTCAAAAACATCTGAATATGCGGATACAGATACGAATTCGGATTCCAACAGTTGTTCAACCATTTTACCATTTACATCAGTGATTAAATTATTTGTAAGATTTGAAAGCTCGTTAGTTGATTGAATTTTACCTGTTACAGAATAAAATGTGGATTCATCCTCTTTAAACGTTTTCTTGACCCAATCCAATTGGTCTTCTTCCAGTAATTCTCCCTTAGCTTCAAGTGTGGTCGAAAGCTCATATTTACTACCAAGTACATATGCTTTTAATTTCAGCTTTTCTTTTATTCCTTCATTTGTTACTCTCTCACCTTGCCAAATATAATGATCGTCATCTTCGACTACATTTCGCCATGTATACTCATCTAAACTAGCCATCAGTTCATTTGCCATTGAAAGCATTTCTTTCTTATCTGTAGCTTGTCCGTATCTCGTTCTGGAAAAAGCTATCCATGATTCTACCTTTATCTCGTTCATCACAGCAACTTGGTTAAGTGTTTCTAAATCATTTTGCTCTTTCGTTATTTCGGTTTCACTATTTGAAAAAAATCCGACTACCAACCCTAATGATAAAAGAAATGGGATTGTCAATTTCATCCGCTCATCACCTCTGTAACAATCTTTGCCAAGATTTCGAGGTTCTATACCTAGTAAACTACTAAACTTATTTAGAAAAGCACAATCGCCTGAAACTTTGAACTGATAACCCCATTAAAAATTAGATTTCCTTTAAAACAAAAATGCCCCAAGCTTAGCTTGAGACATTTTTCTCTTATTTTTGAGTAACCTTCTTCACAATTCCGTTTCCAATTAAATAGAAAGATAGAACAGTTATTGCAATTAAGAATATGGCACTGAATGGTATGACTTTTACACCCCACATATCATATAAGACCGTTGATAGGATTAGCGGCCAAGAATCCGAGGTATTCACAGCATACATCGCCCCTGATGCATCATTTTCAAATGCTACACTTATAAAAATTCCTACAACACCTAGTTGTGCGATGAGAAACAATGTTCTCCCTAACTCATTAGCAACTAGTGTCACCAATTGCGTCTTCATGTTTGGAAGAAGATATCGCCGTGTCAGTCCAAAAGGGGTGCTTCCTGCAACGATTCCTGCCTCATAAAATGGTTTGTTCGCTATATTTTTTACCAGTTTATGAACAACATCCCCTACTCTTCCTACCTCTATTAAAGCTAATACGAGTATAAACCAAAATGGCCTATTAGCTGCATATAAAAAGAAAGGAATCCCGACTATCATTACAACTAAAAATATAGAAGGAATGTAGGAAAAGACTTGATACCATACCTTTAAAAATAAATGAAGCAATCGTGAGTAATAGGCCCCTATCCCCAAGAACAATCCAATTGCCATGCGAATTGATACAACACTTAAAATGATAAGTAAAGTCTCTCTTGTACCAATAACAAGTCTACTCAGCAAATCAACACCTTTTCGATCGCTGCCTAGTAAGAAATCCTCAGATGGCGCAAATGGCGGAACTTCCATTCTTCCATCCTCGTATTTTAGATATAAATGCTCAGTTAAGTCTTCATCTATAAATGGAAGATAAGGTCCTGCAATCGTCATTACAATGATTATTCCAAGTATACTTGCCCCAATTATTAGTGAGTAATTTTTCATAATGCTTTTCCTTTCGGTGACACTACCAAATTAATAAGTTGAAAAAATAGATTTGAGATCAAAATAATCACCGTAAACAAAAATACAAATCCTACCGCTACATTTGTGTACATATGAAAATTTGTGCCCACTACAAAGTTTTGAGGAGATGCTATTGCCTGGTAAAAGTAATAAGCTGCTCCACGGTAATTTGTTAAAAATTCCACTATAAACAAATTTGATAACACATAAAGAGTCATCGTATTACTATTCATATTTATCTTCTGCATTGCATTCTTGAGCATATGAACCGTTATGGTTTTAAAATAGGATACTCCCTTTGATTTGGCAGTTGTGATATAGTCCTTTGACTCTTCTTCTAAAAGCGTTGCGTAGGTAATATTCGCAATTAAAAATAATGGATAAATTGATAAAAACAGACTACACACAATAATATTTTCAAGCTTTTCATGACCGAATAAATCAACATGAGGAAATAAACCAACTTCATATAAAAACATCAACGATAATTGAATGATAATCATAAAAAAGAGATCCGGAACTGAAAGCATAAACCAAGTCATACCACTCCCAATGCCAATTTTCCGTTTTCTCACAAAATAATCAAAAACTCCTTTTAGGATACCAACAAAAAAACCAATAAATATCGCCGGAACCAATATATAAAGACTGCGACTAAAGGTTTCCAGTATATGTGAGGCTACTGAAGAACTATTTGTATATGAACCGAGACCTTTATTATCTTTTACAAAAATAAGAAAGTCTTTAATATTAGTGAAATGTTTCTCAATAGTATAGTCATATAAGACTTTTTGTATATCACCAGCGCGACTAGTTTCATATATTACATCACGAGGAATAAATATTATTACAGATAAAAGTAGTGTAGTTAACAACCATAAACCCAATTGTTTAGAAATAATTCTTAGCAGCGAACCCTTCATACATTTCTCCAATCTAATTGCAAAAATTATAAATTATATATAAAGTCTACTAAATTAGGAATAGTTTTACAACTATAGTAATATATCTTTCTGATGATGTCTTATTTATGTATTTACCTTTTTACTAAAATTTTGCTAATTTCGATTTAGTTTATGATTTTCTGTAAACCCTATTAGGGACCATGTTCTTTTTCTTGTTAATGGTGTAAACTACATACTAGTTAACATGCAGTAATACTCCCTTCCCAGAAGGAAGAATTTGAAACTGGAGGCGATTAAATGAGAACAATATCTGTTACATTCCATAAGGAAGACGGAGTCGACGAAATGAAGGTCGGCATACTTGATGAACAGGATTTCGAAAAGGTCACCGTTGGTGGTACTCGACATTTGTTTGAATTAGACACAAACATTGGACTGTTTGTCTTTTTTGATGGAGAAGATGCTGAGGGAAACTTGCACTACTTAGCACTTCAATATGAAGAAGATAGTGAAGAACCAACCTACTGTTTTTCATTCGAGCTGGCTAATTTCTATGAATTCATGGCACTTTATTTAAATGACCTTGAGTTTTCTGCGGGTGCAGCAGAAGGTGAAGAACAAGAGTATGGTCCTATCCACCACCTTGCTCACCTGCTTTTTCATATTGTGGAGGATGCAAAAAATTCAATTCAATAAGAGGAATGGCCTAATTCAGTTGAGAATTAGGCCATTTTTCTTTATTCATTTAACTCAAACACAGTAATTCCTGAAATTTTAAAATCAACAGCATATTTATTGTAGTACTCGGTTTTAAAGGACCATGTCTGACCCGGTTTAAATTTCTCCATACTATCAATTGTAGAATCGATTAGATTACCATCTTCATCAAACATTTGAATATCAACATAGATGGAGGAAAACTCCCGATCTGAATTATTTTTAATTGTCCCTGTAATATATTCATAGTATTCATCATTTGTTGTTTCGAGTTCTGAAATTTCCAGATTATACTCTGCTACAGCCTCTTCAACCGTAAGAGCATAGTCAGGAGGATTATGGTCCTCTTCACTAACTTCATATTCGCTTTCCTCTACACCACTGATTTCTTCGGTTCCGAGCTCTTCAGTCCCCATATAGTGATCATAGACATTAATGCCCACTCCAATAAGAACAACCAAAAAGGCAACTACTCCAAAACAGCCAAACACTCTAAAAATACTACTCTCTTTTTTCGGATGCACTTGATTAGCTTGCGCAGATAGTAATCGATCATTTTGAACAAAATAATCCTCCATAAAATTTTCAACAATATCTACAAAAGGAGGAACATCTAAAGAAGGTATCTTGTTAATCACAACTTTTGTATCCGTAAAGAACAATTCAATTGATGATTCAATGTCCTTTTGTTCCTTGTAAATATGCTCAATATCTTCATATGGAATTTTCAATGCCCTTGTTATGTAATGCTCTGTATAGACAAACAGAACACGTTCATCTGTAGCAATTAATAGCCCTTTATTGTCATTATATGTGCCTACCGTAATAAATAAAATTGACTCATCTTCGTTCATAATTGTTGGTAAGTCCTGAACTTCTCTGAAAGACAATATATGGTCTGCCAACGGAAATTCCTTAATATCCTCAATAATAGCTTCTAATGTATTCAAGTTTCCCCCACCTTTTTCCTAAATAGGTGTAATTAAACCATTTTTATTTTACCTCATCATAACATGTCTATGAAATTAGCTTCTTAAAAAAGTGGGCCAACATAAAAAAATCCTTCTAAAGTTTTAGTACTAAAGTAGGTTAATTATCATCTCATTCCTATGGGTTGTATCTCCTTACTATCTTTGAAATAATAGATTATAGCCAGAAGGGAGTTCAATAAAATGTTGCTAGATGTACTTTTTTCAATTATTTTCATACTTAGCATTTATTATCTTATCAGATATCGACTCAATATTAAAAAAGCAGCCGATTTAACAAACAACGCTATTTTCCCACAGAGAGAAGAAGAATTCCAATCAATCCTTGTACCTGGGGAATGGAAAGAAATGCAACCACTTTCCAAAGATACAAGGTCATATAAATATGTCGAATGGGGCACGTTAGCTGCCATGTTGTTCATTCTAATTATAGTAGTTGCGGTCCTTACAAGTGACTTTTTAGGTTCTTCTTTCTTTTCAATAGCTTATATTCTTTTCGCCATTATAAGAATAGTCCAGCATCGCGGGAATTTTTATGTGTTATCCAATGGCATTATTCTTCATGGCAGATATTATTCATTTCGCCAAGTGAAGGCCTATGAAATCGAACAAATTATCCGCTGGCATGACCTATACGGCTTAGATGACAGGCTTAATAATAGTTATAAACTCACCATAAAGGTAAAGAGTGTCTTTCCCCAGCAAAATTTTGTTGTGATTGAAGATAAAACTAACCTCGAAAAAATCATTGCTCTTTTACGTCAGAATTGGATTACAGGAACAGAACAACCTGCAACTACATCCTCATTAGATTCTAATTTCATCAATAAATAACCATTTACACTAGGCATATAGCCTAGTGTTTTTCTATTTATTCCTTCGAATCCGCTTCTGACTCTCCTCTATTAACCTATTACTCTCCATATTTTTTTATCATTGTGTGTTTTGTCCAAACTATTAAGTACGGGTGTGCATAGTGTAATTGAAAAGACTACTATTTACAGAAAGGAGTCGATAGATTTGCCTACCGCAATACATTTAAATTTACGAGTAGACCCTACCCAGTATATTCCTCAAATTCGTGAGGTTCCAGGCTATGACTACATTCATTTGGTCCGCCAACCTAAATATATGGTAGATATGTCACTATTAAATGATAGGGTGCATTACTTAAGTGACATAATTTCTCCTAAAAAATTTGTAAAAGAACACAAACTCTCACTTATTCATGCTCACCATGGTCAGTTAGGTATCTTATTACTTCCCTTCAAGGAGCAAACGGGACTACCCATGGTCACAAGTATTCGAGGACGAGATGGCACCCTTGCAGATCAACATTTCAGTTATCTAGATAATATGAAAATCCTCTTTGAACGTACAGAGTTATTTTTACCTGTATGTCAGTATTTAGCAGATCGAATTATAGAGTGGGGATGTCCACCAGAAAAAATAAGGGTGTTATATGGTGGTGTAAACCTCGATCAATTTAAATACCGAGCTCCTGAAATTACGGGATCTCAAAATATACTCTCCATTGGGAGATTAGTAGAAAAAAAAGGACATCATATCTTAATGCAAGCTTTTGCTAAAATACGTCCAAAATTTCCAAATGCTACTCTAACGGTAATTGGACGTGGTCCAATGGAAAATCAACTTATCTCCTTAGCAAGGCAGCTACGGCTTGGTGATTCTTTTAAACTATTTCAGCACCTGCCTAAGGAACAAGTTTATGAGCATATGACTAGGGCTGATTTATTTTGTGCAGCAAGTCTAATCGCATCAAACGGAGATGTAGAAGGAATTCCAAATACCGTAAAGGAAGCAATGGCAACAGGGCTACCCGTTATTTCAACAACCCATGCAGGAGTACCTGAAATTGTCACACATAATGTTGACGGATTCCTAGTACCTGAAAATAATGTCGATGAACTAGCACTTGGATTAGAACACATGTTACTAAACCAGAACCTATGGCTACCATATGCTGAGGCTGCACGGCACAAAGTGGAACAACACTTTGACCAAAAGAAACAGCTTGAACAGCAGGCAAAATTTTATAATGAATTGTTAGGAGGATCAAAATGAGCGACTTTACATCTATAACTGTCACTAAAGTTGAAAAAAACTTAGTAATTTATAACCCTACCTCATATCCTCTTATTGGCATGGGATCCCAAGGAGCTGTTTTTAGAATTTCAGAGGATAAATGCGTAAAAATTTATGAGGACCCTCTTCAAGCCAAAATGGAACAAGACGCCCTAAAGGCTGCAAAGAAGAACCCTTTTATGCCGAAAGTCTATGAAACTGGTAAAAATTATATCGTAATGGAATTTCTAGATGGGCCTACGTTAAAGGAGTATCTTCTTGGTAGCATGTATATGCCAGAGGATATAACTAAAAAACTATTACAATTATTAAAAGCATTTAAAAAGGCTAAATTCACAATGGTAGATGCACCACTACGGCATATCTTCATCGTGAATAATGAATTGAAGGTCGTTGACCATGTAAATGCCTTTAAGCGGATTCATCCAATACCAGTTAAATTACTTCGCGATTTAAAACTACTTTTGCTTAAGGACTCTTTTCTCATGCAAGTTCAAAAACTAGAGCCAGATACCTACAAAGAGTGGGAGCGCTATTTAAATCAAAAGATTAAAATAAAAAGCTTAATGGTAATGTCAGCCAAGGGCAGTAGCGTTAAGGTTGATAGCTCTCTTGCTCAATTCCTAATTGGGAAAGGGCATCAAGGAGCAGTTTATCGATTATCCGATGACCGTTGTGTTAAGGTTTACGGTAAAATTGAACATGCCAAACAGGAACAAGAGGTCCTTCTATCTTGTCAGAAATTATCTTTTATTCCAAAGGTATTTGAAGCAAAGAAGAACTACGTTACGATGGAGTATTTATCAGGGCCTGATTTAAACTCTTATTTAAAGAAACAATCCAAACTTCCACTCGAAGTTACAAAACAACTCTTAGATATCCTAACATCTCAAAAAAAGGCAGGATTTAAGCAAATAGATACACCTTTACGACATGTAATTATTACAAAGAGTGGATTCAAAATGGTTGACCATGTCTACTCTTTCACTCGTGATCAAAGTAGGCCACTCGAGTTGTTTAAGGATCTACGTGAAAGAGGCTTCTTTGATGAATTCCTTGAGCAAGTAAAAATGCTTGACCCTAAAACATATGAAGAATGGACAAAAACTCCGATTCCTCTAACCGAGGAAGGATGATAAAAAAATGAGTATATTAATAACGGGTGCTGCAGGTTTCATCGGTTATCATTTATCATCACGTTTAATAGCTAAAGGCTTTCATGTGGTAGGTATTGATAATTTAAACGATTATTATGATGTACGCTTAAAGAGAGACCGGCTCTTACTTCTTAAAAAAAATAATAATTTCACATTCTATGAAACTGATTTAGCGGATGCACAGAAACTGCAGGCTGTATTCAAAAGAGAAAGAATTAATATTGTAATAAACCTGGCTGCTCAAGCAGGAGTACGATACAGTTTATCAAATCCCCATTCATACGTGCATTCAAACCTGGTGGGCTTTCTAAATGTCTTAGAAGCCTGCCGGTATTATCCCATTGAACATCTAATATTTGCATCTTCAAGTTCTGTATATGGAGCAAATACTAGCACCCCTTTTTCAACAAAGGATTCAGTTGATCATCCAGTTAGTTTATATGCTGCAACAAAGAAATCTAATGAGTTAATGGCGCATACGTACAGCTATTTATTTAACATCCCTACTACCGGACTTAGATTTTTTACCGTGTATGGCCCATGGGGACGTCCAGATATGGCTTATTATTCATTCACAAAAAATATCATTGAAGAACAGCCCATCAAGGTTTTTAACAACGGCGACATGCGAAGGGATTTCACTTTTGTTGATGACATTGTAGAAGGTATTGTTAGGCTCCTCGACCGTCCACCTACACATAATATGGAGTGGAATCCATCGGAACCTGATCCTAGCTCAAGTAATGCTCCCTACAAACTGTACAACATCGGAAACAATAATCCAGTAAGCCTCATTTATTTTATTAAAACATTAGAAAAAATCATTGGAAAACAAGCCATAGTCCATTTACACCCAATGCAACCAGGGGATGTAAAGGAAACCTATGCAGATATAACAGATTTGTATGAGGATATCGGTTTTTACCCAAAAACCTCTATAGAAGAAGGGTTACGTAAGTTTGTAGATTGGTATCGAGATTATTACGGCAAATAGTCCACAACAACAGCCTGTTTATGTGTAACAGGCTGTTTTGTTTACATAAAAACAACTTAGGTAGATATCGAAATTTTGAATTCAAACCTAAGTTTCTTACCACTAAACAAACGTTTGTTTAACCCTTTAACCCAGTTATATTAAGGCATCTGAAAATCATACAAGCGTTTGTTTATTTTGTAAAAAACACCACTTTAACACTTTAACTTTCCTTCTCATAAACTGCTTCTAAACTACTTGTAGGAGGTGTTTCCTCTGATTCATATTGTTAAGTACGGTGAGACGCTAGGACAAATCTCTTTAGATTACAGGACCCCACTTTCTAAAATTATTGCAGCAAACCCTTCAGTCAATCCGAACGTTATTTATCCTGGCCAATCAATCGTTATACCTGGTTACCCTGATCCAACTACTATTCCATATCAAGTCGAAGTCTCATTATCAAATCGCACTCTCCGTTTAGTAAGAAATGGATCATTACAGAAACAATATCCAATTGCAGTAGGTCGGATGCTCCATGCAACACCTGTTGGAAATTACATCATAATTAATAAAGCGCCAAATCCTGGTGGTCCATATGGAACGCTGTGGATGAGCTTATCAAAACAGCACTATGGTATTCATGGCACCAACGACCCGAGTTCTATTGGAAAGTCAGTTTCAAAAGGATGCATTCGTTTGTATAATCACGATGTTGAAGAACTGGCACGTATTATTCCAATTGGCACAAGAGTCTTTATTAATCCTTAATATAAGAGCATTAAGCTAGCTTAAAGAAACATTTTTTAAAAACACGAATAAACGTTCTTGTTTTTGTTGATAATAGAATATATGTTCGTATATAATAATAAAAAAGGAGATGATTGCATGAAGGGAATTCTAAACAGAGCCCGCCTAGAAAACACACCAATCGAAATCATCTATATGTCACAAAACGGTATTCTCACCCAACGATTCATTAAAGTTATCGAAATAAATGACCAATCAATAAAAGCATATTGTTTACTGCGTGGAAACAAACGGACCTTTAAAATTGATAATATCTTATCTGCTGCTTCTAAGAAAAAAGGAGAGATAAAACGTGCAAATTGAGACATTGCAGGATAGAATGGCAAATACGGAGAACGAAATCCTAGAACAAATTCATAAATATATGCAAAAGAGAAAAATCTCCCCCTCTATTCGTGAACTCTCAAAGCTCTGCAGGTCTGTCAATTCTACAAGTACAATCAAGGCATACCTGGATAGAATGAAAACAAAAGGAGTCATTACGTACGAACCAAAGACTCCACGCTCAATTAGAATTTTAAAAGGACTGTCAGATTCATAGGCCATGCCGACAGTCCGGTTCTTTCATCTATGATTTACTTAACGTCCCCAAATAAGATATCGAATCATAGTCTTTAAATGCGGGTCACTTTCTTTATGACTCCTTACATCTTTTGAAAATATAAAGTCCTCCGGGGAAACAGCGATCTTTGCTAATGGTTTTACATTGTCTTCGCATATCCACTCATCTTTAATACCACCCTGTTTAAAGGGTTGCTTAGGCATTAGATAAATATATCCGTTGGTCCAACGCTCTCCCTTAAAATCAGCGTTTAATGAAAAATAATAATATCGCCTAATCCCTCTTTTAGTTTTTGTAGTTAAGCATATATTTCGAAGTGAACCGTTATACTCCTGACGATTTATCACAGCGAAAAACATCGACCAAATAGCATCAGTAGATGCAAAAACAGCTTTTACCTTCTTCCCATTAAACAGTGTTTGTTCTCTTGGTTCAAATGAATCAATAGCAGGGTTATTAGTTCCATGTACAAGTATTTCCTTGTTTTCTATAAGATAATGTAAAAACATATATTTTGGATAAGTAGATTTATAGGGTACTAACCCGCCTTTGCCATGAATTATAGATTCATAGAATATCTCGTTATACTCTTCTACTACATTCAAAGGTAAAGATAGTTCTGGTACCTTTAAAAAGTGAAATTTATCAAAAAGCAATGTTTTAAGGTAATCATTTCCCATGCGCTTCCCCTCACTAAGTAGCAAGATAAATAAAATATTTCTTCATCTTAGAAAACTCGGCGATTGCCGAGCCTTTAGGCGACAGCAGAGCCGTAGTTGCACTTATGCAGATAGGAAAGAATTTTATGCTTTCCTATCTGCCAAAAAAGAGGACACAGTTAAGACCACGCTTTGACTATAACTTTTCATCTACATCAGAGGTATCTACATCTTCTCCAAACCAGTCGACAAGTTTACCTCTAGCTTTTGCTTTTACATCCTCATCAATATGCATAGCAACCTGGAATAAAGCAACACCCAGAGCACCTAAATCATCAGTAAATCCTATTCCTGCAGCAAGATCTGGAATTAAATCAACCGGAAAAATGAAATAACCTAACGCAGCTAAAATAGTTACTCTTGACTTAACTGGCAAATCAGGCTTCTGTAATACAAAGTAAAGCAGTAAAGCGGTATACACAACTGAATGGCCAGCTCGTAACGCAAACCTTTTGAGTTTTTCCCAAAACTTTTCTTCAGAATAATGCTTCTCCATATTATCCATAATAGTACCTCCGCTCTTTATTAAATTTATTTGCTCATTGAAAAATCATAACCCTTTCTATAAATTTCATACATCCTTATCCATTTGCCTAATTTAGATTACAGCTAATTTATAGCTTTTTAATAGAAAGACCCAAGAAAAAAAACCTCTATTAAATAGATGGTAATTTATCTTATTAGCATTTATTTGTATAAAGGAAGGTAGACTTGAAATGTAGTACCTACTCCTAGTTCACTTTTCACCTCAATAGTTCCTTCGAAATGATCTACTAGCTTTTTGACCATGAATAAACCAATTCCTTGCCCACTTTGTTCTTGGTTTATTTTTTCGTATTTTTTATAAAGCTTTTCTAAATGATCCTTTGACATACCTACACCTTCGTCAATAACGGTAAAAACTAGTGATGTCCCATCTACTTCTACAAGTAAGGTTACTGTTTTTCCTTCATAACTATATTTAATTGCATTGCTTACTATATTGGAAACAATCATCTTCAATCCCATTATGTTTCCAAATAGATATTCCCTGCCACTTAAAGAAGTTTTTGTTGTAAGTGTGATACCTTGTGTCTGAGCCTTTATTTTCATGATTTCAATCACTTGATTTATAGGTTCTGTTGGCTTAATCAAGGTTTTCTGCCAAAGGGCATCCGTTGATAACATTTGTTCTGTATTGATAATATGAGATATTTCATTATCAATAACAACAGCATAGTTTTTGATTGCTCTTAGTCTAGATAATCGCTGGTCTTCCGTTTCTTCATCCTCGAGAAGAGTTGCGTATGCTTTTATTACTGTAAGTGGATTTCTCACCTCGTGTGATACTACATGCACAAAGTCTAGTTTCTTCCTATATAGATCCATTTCTGAGTCAATTGTTGTTTGAACAGATAATGAAGGGAATGCAGTAGGGTTATTTTTGTTAGAAGATTTATATAGACTACTACGAAATAAACTATCATCTGTCATCATATATTCATGACTTTTTAACATTTCTAATAAAATTGTAGATGGTACCTTCTTACTATCGTATGCACAAACAGTTGTATACCCTAATCCCGAAACTGTAATATCACATTTACATTCATATGTATGTAGCTTTTCTATAATGTTGTCTTGATCTTTCCAATCAACTAGTCCCCATATCCTGGCCATACTTTCATTTTCTACAAAGGGATCAATAATATTTTTTAAATTATGTAAGACTCTTTCAAAGTGAAAATCCTGGTACATTTGATAGAACTCATAATTATTTACAAAATGTAGTTTTTCTTTATCAATTGGTCCAATCCTATTCAAAATCAACTCGTACATTTCTGGCTGCTCTATGAAAACAATTTGATGCCCTAAGTTAATTCCATCTACAATAAATGAGCATGCATTTCTAATATAACCATCGATTGAATTATAAAAGTATAAGACATGTGACCCCTGGTTAATTTTCAAAGAACTTGTTAGTGGAATTAATGTATCCATATAATCCTCCATAACCCGACAGACAGAAAATTACATAGTAAAGGTATATTTCCTATTTTGGGAATATTTTTAATTTATTTACATTCTATTATATCCTTACCAACTATTAATGCAAATCACTCTCTGCTGTTTCCTAATAAAAGAAGTAAAAAACTAGCCACCTAATAGATAGCTAGTTTTCGTAGTTTAAAGTTATTAAAAGCTTTTTTCAAGTTCATCAACTAAAGAACCAACATAGGCTACTGCTTTTTTAATTGGCCCAGGTGTTGTCATATCAACGCCTGCAAGCTTCATTAATTCAAGCGGTTTTAAGGTTCCTCCTGCCTTAAGAGCAGATAACCAACGGTCAACAGCCGGCTGACCTTCCTCTTGAATCATTTGAGAAGCAGCTGTTGAGGCTGTTAATCCTGCAGAATATGTGTACGGATATAAGCCCATATAGTAGTGTGGCTGGCGCATCCATGTTAATCCGGCACCTTCATCCATTTCAACTTCTTCTCCCCAGAATGCAGATAAAAGTTCAATCTTTTGTTCCCCTAGCAGTTTCGCAGTAATTGGTGTTCCTTTGTCTGCTAAATCATATACTCGGCGTTGAAGCTCTCCTTCAAGAATATGTGTAACAAAGTTATGGTAGTAAGTGCCAAGTGATTGAAGAATTACCCATCTTCTCATACGTTCATCACTCGATTGTTCTAGGATATGTTTACTTAATAACATTTCGTTCATTGTCGAGGGTGCCTCAACAAAGTAACGGGATGGACGAGTATTTGAAATTCGTTGATTACGGCCGGCTAATACAAAATGCCCTGCATGCCCTAACTCATGTGCAAGAGTAAACGTATTTCTCATAGAGTTATTCCATGTCATCAAAATATATGGATGAGCACCAAACGGACTTGAGCAAAAAGCACCTGATCTTTTTCCAATATTATCTGCCAAATCTACCCACCGGTTTTTAATTCCCTGTTCCATAATTTCGATATACTCAGAACCCATAACCTGTAAAGACTCTAGTACAAGCTTTGAAGCTTCCTCATAAGTTACCTCCGGATTAAAATCTGGGTCTAGTGGAGCTTTCAGGTCAGCATAATGCATTTTTTCAAGACCTAACACGCGTTGCTTTAACTTTGCAAGGCGACGCATATGTGGAGCTAACTCAGTTTGGATTGTATCCAGTTGATTGAGATACATCTCCTTTGTTACTTGCTGTTCCTCTAAAAGCATATCAGTAGCAGACTCATATTTACGCAAGCGAGCCTCGGTTACTTGTTTTTTTACTTCAGTAGCATAAGTTGCTGCATATGTATTTTTGTATTGATTAAGTGTTCCTACAAATGAATCATATGCTTTGCGGCGAAGCTCTGTGTTTGCTGAATCCTCATATTTTGGGAATAAGTTAAATGTTAATGGATGCTCAACTCCATCATCTGTGGTGAAAGCCGAAAACTGCATATCTGATGTTTTGCTTCTCTGGTAAATCATATAGGGTGAATTAAACACCTCACCAAAAGCCGCTAAAACTTCTTCTGCATCAGGAGATAACATATGAGGTTTTGTTTCAAGAATATCAGATAATGTTTTTTTGAATTCTTTTAATGCACTTTCTTCTTTTATGTAGGTTTGGACTTTTTCTTCATCTAAAGCAAGTAGTTCTGATTGTACAAATGACATACTAGAACTTACTGTAGATAACATTGAGGCAACACGTGCCGCATTTCCTTGATAAACAGGATTTGTACCATCTACTGCCATTTGTAAATCAGCATATGTCATTACTCGTACTACACGTTCTAGTAAAGCATCTTTGGCTACTAAGCAACTCAGTAGAGATGTAGCATTTTCGCAAACACGTCCCTTATACTGAGTCACCGTTGTAAGATCACGCTGTACAGCCTCAAGCTCATTTTCCCATGCCTCTTCAGTTTCAAATAAATCTCGTAAGTTCCAGGTTTGTTCAACCGGAACCTCAGAACGTAATAAAGTGCCCTTTGCCATAAAAATTCCCCTTTCACCGATTACTAGTTTCAATGTTTCGTGAATCGAAATATATCTTTATTATATAGGAATCAATTGAAAATTTAAATGATTCTAACAAAAAAAGAGCGAAAGTAGTCTTTTACTCCCTTCGCTCTCTTAACCAAATATAAAATTATAATAAACCGACCATTTTCAAACCGTGATAAATCCCATCAGCCTCAACTGATGTAGTTACATATTTTGCAACACTTTTAACCTCAGGCTCCGCATTTCCCATTGCAACGCTATTCTTAATTGTCGATAGCATCTCAATGTCATTAAGTCCATCACCAAATGCATAAACATGTTCTTCTTGATATCCTAATCTCTCAATAATTTTTTCTATACCTTTAGCCTTTGAGCCTCCCTTTGGTAATACATCAACAGAAACAGGATGCCATCTAATAAAATCAAATTCAGTAAAGTTTTCCTCATACTGACTCTCCTCTCCCTCAGGGCAAAAGAGAAGTGTTTGAAATAGATCTCGCTCTTTATAATAGTGCGGATCATATGTCGGAAATGTGCTTATTTTTAACGTATCAATACTTTCTTTAATAAAGCTATGCTCTGGAACATTTGCTTTCATATCTTCATGATCCATATATACTACAGGATGTTCGTTTGAAAGTGCTCTGTCAGTAAGTTGTTTCAGTGCAATAATGTTTAAAGGATTTGTATAGAGAACTTCTCCATTCAGAACAACATATTGCCCATTATAACTAACATATGTATTAATTCCCAGTTCCTCAAGTAAATCTACAAACATAAACGGAGCTCTCCCTGTTGCTATTGCAACCTCATGTCCAAGCCTTTTTAATTCGAAAATCGCTTCCTTTGTAGAAGTTGGCAGTTTCTTCTCATGATTTAACAATGTACCATCTATATCAAAAAAGATTACACTTCGCTCTGTCATTTCTTTCCCCGCTTTCCAAGACAATTTTTCGTAACTATCTTATTGTACCAACTATTATTCACGAGTGTTTACGATTTTTGTAAAGTCTTCGTTAACTGGGCTATTTGGATCATATCCAATAATTTCAGGTAAAGCTGTTGCAAGTACTTGTAAAGCAACTGAAATATTCAAGCATGAAGCAGTTAGTGGTCGATATTTAATGTTAATAACATGATCTGATGGATCTGTTTGACTCGTTGCATTAAGAACTAGTAGGCGCTTTACTTTTTCTTTTAGATAATCGTTAGTTTTCTTCATCACATCTTGACCATACTCTTCGGTGTAAATAGTAATTACATTACTATTATGGTTAATTGTACGATGAAACCCGTGTGAAAACTCTCCTAATTCACATACTGAGGCTGGCACATAAAGAGTTTCCATCACCTTAAGCATTCCTTCAATAGCAGTTCCATAATTTGTTCCATTACCTATAATTAGAAAATGATGAATAGTACTCCAATCTTTATGCTCTTCTATCCATCTTTCAGTTGCAGCAATTGTTGCAGGGATATCCTCGATGCTTGCTTTCATTTCATCCAAATAGCTTTGAAAGTTAGAGAGAGAGATGACTGATTTTTCTTTACCAAAATGTACGGCTAGTAAAACTAATAAATATAAAGAATTGCTTACTCCTTTTGTTTTTGCATTACATGGTTCAATTCCACATAAGAAATTCAAATAAAAATCACCAAGTTTCTCTACCGGTGTATTCGTTCTTTCAGTAAGTGATAGAACATTAAAGCCCAGTTCTTTTGCATGTTTAATCGCTTGGACAGTCCCACTACTTGTACCTGTTTGAGAAATGGCAATTAAAAGTGTTTCGTCAGGATTAAAGGTAGCCATGATTTTACTATTCCCCATAAAGTCAAAAGGTGTATAGGCGTTTACTTCAATTTGAGCAAGTTCCTCGTAGAATCGTTTTGCAATAAGTGAAACATTCAACGAACTACCTGATGCTACAAAAACCACTCGTTTTAGCTTCTGTACATCAAAATCATGTAAGAAATCTGTAATTTGATTACTTGAAAGAAGGTCGTTCAGTCTATCTGGAGACTCAGATATATGATCCCACATAATACTTTTTTTCACTGCTGCCACTCCCTATTTAAAGTTATATATAGGAAAAGAGAGCCATTAGTTTGCTCTCTTTCCCGTCAACATTATTGTACGTTTTCAAGCAGCTTGTAAGCTTCCTCTTTTGAAGCAACCGCTAATAACTGTTCTCTAAAGCTGTCATCCATTAATTTTCTAGACAGCATTTGAAGGATTTTAAGGTGTGCGTCACCAGCAGCTTCCACTGGAACAGCAATCATAAAGATTAACTTAGCATCTGTTCCGTCTAAACTCTTCCAGTCAACTCCATCACGCTTAATACCAAAAGCAACTGCTGGTCTTTTCACTGCATTAGATTTACCATGAGGAATCGCAATGTTCATACCAAGACCTGTTGAACTTTCGCCTTCACGCTTTAAAATCGCTTCTTTAAACCCTTGTTTAGAACTTAAAATACCATTCGCATTGAATTTTTCGATTAACTCGTCAATAACATCATCACGTGTTGATCCATCTAAATCAACATCAATTAAATCTAAGTTAGTAATATCAGTAAGTTTTTGAATATCCGTATTTAAAACTGGAGCTTCTGTTTTAACCTGTTCTTGAACAGGAGTAGTAGTTACTACGTTTTCAACTGTAGCCCCTTCAACATCCTTCTTCAATGCTGTTACCATTAATGCTGTTACTACTGCACCAACAATAGCGGCAACAAAGAACATTAATACATTATCTACTGCACCTAATACAGCAACTATTGGACCACCATGAGCAACTCTGTCACCTACATTTGCAAGCATTGCGATAACAGAACCTACCATAGAACCAACTACAATACTTGGAATTACACGAAGCGGATCCTGTGCTGCAAACGGAATTGCACCTTCAGTTATACCGAATAACCCCATTGTAAATGAAGCTTTACCAGCTTCTCTTTCATTTTGACGGAACTTACGCTTGTTAATGAAAGTAGCTAATCCAAGTCCAATTGGAGGAATACAGATTGCAACAGCAATCGGACCCATGATTTCATAGTTACCTTCTGCAATCATTGCTGATCCAAATAAAAATGCAACCTTATTGAATGGACCACCCATGTCAATCGCAATCATCGCACCAAGAATCATTGCAAGGAATATTGAACTTCCACCCTGCATTCCTGCAAGCCATGCAGTTAATGCCTCAAATACCTGTGCTACTGGAGCACCGATTACATAAATAAATAGTAAACCAACAATTACAGTTGATAAAATTGGAATAAAGATTATAGGCATTACCGGCTGAACTGCTTTTGGAACCTTAATCTTCTTAATCGCTAAGGCTACATACCCTGCTAAGAAACCTGCAAGTATACCACCGATAAAACCAGCGCCTGCTTCACTTCCATAAAAACTACCGTTTGCTGCGATATATCCACCTATCATACCTGGCACAAGTCCTGGTCTATCAGCAATACTTACCGCAATGAAACCTGCTAAAATAGGCACCATGAACATGAATGCTGTTCCACCAAGTGCTTCAACTTGCTTCCAAATTGAATCCTCTGGAATGACAATTCCTCCTGGAGTTTGTTCCCCACCAAGAGTTAACGCTAGGGCAATTAAAAGTCCCCCAACCACAATGAATGGAACCATGTAAGATACACCATTCATAAGGTGTTTGTATATTGGGTTTTCTTTCTTTGTGCTTTTGCTAGCTCCTCCTGCTGATGCTTGACCTGCCTTATAAACTGGTGCATCACCATTTTGGATTCTCTTTATGAGTTCTTCTGGCTTACGAATTCCTTCTTGAACTCCAGTTACAATTACTCGCTTACCTGCAAAGCGGTCTTTTGAAACTTCTTTATCTGCAGCAATAATAATACCATCTGCTTCAGCAATATCTTGTTCCGTTAATGCATTTTCAACTCCAATAGAGCCTTGTGTTTCTACTTTTATGTCTACGCCCAACGCTTCTCCTGCTTTTTGTAAATTTTCAGCAGCCATATACGTGTGAGCGATTCCAACTGGACAAGCAGTAACAGCTAAAATCTTTCCCATTATGCTTCCTCCTCTAGATGTAATTAAATGCGCCTTGGCGTATTTGCGCCCGATTTTTTTCGAGCTTGCTCGAAAAATTTCCTTTTAAAAATCGAGGCATCCGCCGGAGGCTTTAACTTTATTCAGTCGGAGTTTGAACCCTGAATGAATTGTAAACTCATTTTGCATTCTCCCCCACTTATAGAAGTAGGGTCTTCTGCTGAATAAAGTTAAAAAGGGATTATCTAGTAATCGCTTACTTATATAATAAATGGTTCTTGTCCATCTAATATTATTTATTTTTACCGGATACTACGGTAAAAATGTTTTAAATAAAAATAGAGTGAATCTTTTTTTGATTCACTCTACCTACTCCCTTTTATCATTTGCTAATGTTTGTATAAAATGCTGATAATTTTTTGATTCGATTAGTTCTTGAACAAGTAATGGCGATTCACTCATTACGGCAATTTTTCCTATTACATTTTTAATATCCTCTTTTTTGTCCTTAGATAGAGCAAGCATAAATACTACGGAAACAAATTCATCGCCCCATTCAAGAGGTTCCTCGAGGATTGCAACAGCTACAGCGGACTCTCGAATTAACTTTGGATCGCCATGGGGAATTGCAATTCCTCCCCCAATAGCGGTTGCAGATTTTCTTTCCCGATTTACTGCATTATGGATAAAATTTTTCTCAACATAGCCCTTGCTTGCTAGCCTACTAGCTAGCATTTCCACTACCTCATATCTGTGTTCCTTTTTTAGTCCAAACAGCATTAGATCTTCATGGATAAACTCTGAAAAGACATGATTCTCTTCAGAGATTTTCTTATTTAGAACAATCTCTTCTATAAACTTACTTAATTTCTTCTTATCTTCTTGTCCAAACAATGGAGAAATTACAATATGGTCCACCTTTACATGATCCAAATGGATCGTAGATATGATAAAATCTGTCTTTTGAGTATTTATAAATTCACTTACTTCTGATTTACCAATACAAGCAACAACCTCAATATTTTGATATTGTTGTTCAATTTTCGCTTCCAACAAATGCGACATCCCAATTCCCATATGGCAAACAATTAATGCTTTCTTTTTATCACTTTTCCTACCTTCCATTCTTTCAATTGAAGCTTGAAAATGAAGCACAATATACGCAATCTCATCTTCGGGTATTTCTATTGAATAATTCTCTTTAGTTTCTTCAAGTGCTAAGATTGCCATATTAAACATGTAAGGATACATTTTCTTTATATTGGAAAGCAATGGGTTCGTAATTGGGAATCCATATGTTAACCGGTTTAATACAGAATGAAAATGGACAGCGAGCCCGTTTTTCAAGATAGAGTCCTGTTCAAAATCAAATAATGTTAATCTACTCATCTTTGCAATTAAATTTGTTACAATTTGATTTGTATTATTTTGTCCAGCCAAATCTACTCGTTCATCTATTCGTTTACTACTAATAAGATGCCACGTAAAATAAACACGTTCTTCGTTTGGGAACGTAATTCGAAAAGTAGTTTGAAGCTGTTCAAAAAACCACAGAGCAAATTGGTACTCTTGCTTTTCACTAACAGATTCCCTTTCGGTTTCCTCCACAAATACTGGTGATTTTTGTCTTGTTCTTTTTACCATAATAAGAGCATGAACTAAAAGGCTTTCGACTGCGTCTTCAGTCAATGCCATGGAAAACTTCTTCTCCATTTCAACAAGTGCTTTTCGAACAGTTGATACTTCATATGGTAAGAACAGATCTAACACATAGTTCTTTTCATTATCTAAATAAGGAATCATTTTTGATAAATGTGCCAGAGCATTTCGTTTATCTAATTCACTGCCCTGAATCAAATTTCCTAGGCGAGGCTTTGAAATGAGGTCAATATTAAATCGCTCAAACCAAGTAGTTATAATTTCTAAATCTTTCTTAATTGCTGCTTTTGGAACAAAATATCTATCAGCTAAATATTGAAGTGTAATAGCCTTATTACTAGTTAATAACTCATAAGCTATTTCCATTAGACGTTCCTCGTTAGTTTTTTGCTCACTTGAAAACAAATCGCTGACTATTTTTGAACGGCTTTCCGGATCAATAGTAATGGAAATTCCATATCCCGGCTTTCTTATCAGCCTCGTAACTGGATAATCTTGAAGATACTTTTCAAGTACATCTAAATCATTTCTAACAGTCTTTTCAGCGCAATCCAGTTCTTCCGACAGCTCTCTTATTTGGTTCGCTCCTTTTTCCTTGAGAAGCAATATTCTAAGTAATTCCTTCTGTCTATTATTCATGTTTGCACCCGCTCAAATATTCTATATATAGTAGTGTATCATGTTGTTGAAAATATTATTGCATAAAAGCATTTAAAACCAAGGCCTAGACAATAAATGAGATATATAGAAAAGAGCAATGGCAAAGCGATAGCTTCACTTTTACGTTTAGAAAGTATTTTTTATACTTTCCATTAGCCAAGCAAATGAGGAACCCCCCTTGCATACTATTAGTAGTACTTCTTTTTTACTATCTAGTACGAATATATCAGCGAGGAGCGTCTCTATGAAAAAAACGTGGCTGTTAGGATTTGGATTTTTCAGTATCAGTCTTGGATGGTCTTTGTATAATGGCTTTGTGCCTTTTTTTCTAGATAATTATCTATCTAGTACAGCTTTAATTGGCTTTCTTATGACTATTGATAATTACATTGCACTCTTCTTACAGCCATATATTGGTCGGCGCAGTGACCGTACACGTACACGTTACGGGAGACGTATGCCTTATATATTAGTTGGAATACCGCTTGCTTCGTTGTTTTTTGCACTTATTCCCTTTCATACCAGTCTACTTATGTTACTTATCTTCATGATAAGTATGAACTTATCTATGGCCATTTTTCGTTCCCCAACGATTGCACTTATGCCAGATATTACTCCCCAACACAAGCAAACAAAAGCAAATGGAATTATCAACTTTATGGGTGGCTGTGGCGCCATTTTTGCGTTTAGTGCCGGATCATTTTTATTTAGTAAAGACGAGTCTCTCCCATTCCTTGCAGTCGCTGTTGTGTTTCTCCTTGTATTATGGATCCTTTTCACAAAAATAAAAGAACATCGTGATGCGATAACGTATTCACAAACAACCATCCCAAAAATAAATTACAAGGAAGAATTAAATAATTCTACCCTTTTTTTACTAGCAGCCATTTTCTTCTGGTTTATTGCCATTCAAGGGATGGAAGCATTATTTACTTTATACGGAGTCAATGAACTTGGATTATCTAAGAGTGCTTCTGCCTTTTCCTTAACATTTTTCTCGCTTAGTTTCGTAATATCAGCTATCCCAAGTGGATTACTTGGAGCAAAATTCGGAAAGAAGAGGGTAATCATCGTTGGAATAATTGGTTTAATTATTTCATTTACATTGCTTAATTGGGTTGAGTCAGTATTATACTTGCGGACAATATTATTTATGGGCGGCTTATTTTGGGCTTGCGTTAATATTAATGCTTATCCGTTTATCATTTCGACCGGAGGCAGTAACAGTTTTGGAACAAGGACCGGTTTATATTATCTGGTCTCCTCTTTAGCAGCTATTGTATCTCCCCCTACTATTGGGTTGTTTATTGATTTATTTGGCTTTAGTGTCTTATTCATAACGGCAGCATGCAGCCTTCTCTTGGCATTAGTATGTATTAGTAGGGTCACAGATCGTGAGACGGGGAATGAATATAAGGAAGATGTATAGGGCGTACTTAGCAATGTTGTCATATAGCTAGAGGACTCACTTCTAAAGGGTTCCGTTTTGAGAGAGAAAATCAATTAAATTAGGTAAAATGGCAAGGTAAATAGCGATAAGAAATCAGTTGAAAAATATACTAAATCATAAAAAACAGCATCGGTATTATCCAAAGCTGTCTTCAAATATAAACCTAACCCTTTTTACCCTTCGACCAAGGCTAAATAATACTTTTCTTCATCTTTGTATTCTACAATCAAAATGCCATTTTCGTTTGTTGAATAAATTTTTGCTCCTACTGGTAATTTGTTTGCCATACCATTTTTAAATGAGTTTGTGTCTTCGTTTGTAAATAATTCTGTTATCTCGCCAATCAACTCTTTCTTTGAAAGTTCTAATTCATTTACCCAATCAATATCTGTTTTATAAATTAACCCTTCCCATTGAAAAATATCTGCATTTTTATAAAGACGCAATACTTCTTCTGCATCTGGATGCTTCGAAACCGAGGTATTGGTTTCCGAACTATCACAACCTGATAAACTGAACAAAAATACCATCAGTATTAGGCTTACTATAAATTTAGTCATTTTGACACCCCTTTAGTTAGACGTATTTGATTGATTATTGTTACTAAATTTATCTCAGATACAAAATTCCTTTATTTCAAAATTTTTCTCTGGAATCCCTTGCTTGTATTTTGGCACAGATATTTTATAGTGGACAATAATAATTGTTCTCATAAAAACAGGTATGCTAAAAGTACAGTTATTTCAAATTTTAATTCATTATAAATTAATATGACAATAAAAAAAGCAGACCAATCGCAATGCGAATTAGCTGCTAATTCATATTCTAATGGTAATGTTACTCTCCCTTATCGGAACCCGTTGACTTACATCTCCTGGTTTTTCGAGCCGATACCGTTCATCACAAACATAACGAGATTTTCAACTTCTACATCAACATTTATTTCTTGGCGATTTGAAAATAAGATAAAGTTCGAAACAAGATAGCCACCAAATAGCGTAAAAAACATTCTCACTAGTGTTTCTGTTGGTAGATTTATGATTTCTCTACGCTCTTTATATTTTTCAACTAATGTAGAGATTCTCTTAACTATGACCTCTGAAAAATGAGGAAAAAGCTCTTTCCTAAGTTGCTCACTATACATTAGTTCCTTTACAAGGACTTGGAAGATTTCTCGATTTTCCATAACAAATTCTATTCGATTTTTAATAAGACCTCTCAAGAAATCATCAAATTTTATACTTTCATCTTTTATAACTTCTTTAAATACATTATCGGCCATGCTTGGCAGGGCCTCCTTAATAAAAGGCAGGATAACGGATAATAACAAGTTATCTTTCGTTCCATAGTGACGAAAAATTGTTCCCTCCGCCACACCTGCAATTTTTGCGATTTCACTCGTGGATGTATTGGCATAGCCTTTTTCTGCAAACATTTTTATAGCCGTTTCAACAATCTTCTGTTGCTTATCTGTCTGTTTTTTTGATCGTTTTGTTTGTTCTATTAATGCATCTAGCATATTATCCTTTGACAAAAATCCCACTTCCTTACGTAAACCTATAATGTACGGTACTTTTTCAATGCGATTAAATTCAACCCAATAAAAATCACCGCAAATAGTACTAAAGCGCCGAGGTTAAAAATAATATCCTTAAATGCATAGCCCATATACATAACTCCCTTAAGAGCATCAGCCGCATAGTATAAAGGCATTACTTTAGCGATAGCCTGTAACCAATTGGCCATTCCTTCCAGCGGTATAATTCCTGAAAAGAAAATTTGTGGAATAATAGCAATCGGGATAAACTGAACCATCTGAAATTCCGAGGCAGCGAACGCCGATAATAATATACCGAGTGAAAGCGCTACTAATGCAAGCAGTAAATTAATAAGTAGTACATTCCAGATAGAACCTACAAGTGTTATATCTAACACATTTATAGCATACAAAACAATAATAATTGTTTGAATAACAGCAAAGAGCCCAAAGCCCGCTAAATAGGCCGTGACAATTTCTGCTCTTCGAATGGGTGTGGCTAATAATCGCTCAAGTGTACCAGTGGTTCGCTCCTTTAAAAGGCCGATTCCTGATATTAAGAATACAAAAAAGAACACAAAGAACCCAATTAGTATAGGACTAAGAATATCAAAAAATGCCGATTCACTACTTCCGTAAACATATTTAGTAGTAAGCTTTATATTCGGCAAAGTTATCGTTTCTGGTAGTTGCTTTACAAGATTTGCTTGAACATTTGCTGCAAGGATTTGATTAATCTTCATTTGTAATGCCCTAGCTGAAGTTGGATCATTGTTTCTTAGCGTAAGGTTGACACTATCAGCGTCCTGTATAAGAAAGCCATCAAGATCATCATCTAGAATTACTTCCTCTACAACTACTTTTTCTTCATATTCAGTTACATTAATTTCTGCTTCTTCAAGTACCTGAATAAGGGTACTATCTTGTAGATAAACCCCTAGTTTCGGTTCTCTGGCTTCACTATTAAATAACACGTACATTAGCGATAAGATTAGTAAAGGCGCAACAAATAACAGGGCAAGCGTACGTTTATCACGTACTAATTGCTGAATAATTCTCTTAATTAATGCCAAGACTCTCATTTGTAACCCTCCCCGCCTGTAAGAAAACTTCATCAAAACTATCAACCTGATACGTTTCTTTTAATTCCTTCGGAGTTCCTATTGTTAAGATTCTTCCATCTCTAACCATAGTAATAAAGTCACATCGTTCGGCTTCCTCCATTACATGGGTAGTCACAATAATTGTCTTTCCTTCTTCTTTTTTCAATCGGAATAGTTCATTCCAAATAGTAAGCCTTACCTCTGGATCGATTCCAACTGTTGGTTCATCTAAAATGATAATTTTAGGATCTTGAATAAGGGCAATAGCTAGCGACAATCTTCTTTTCATCCCCCCAGAGTATGCTGAAACCTTTTTGGTTAAATCATCTGTTAGATTAACAAGCTGAGAGGTATAATCAATTCGTTTTTTTACTTCTGATTTTGATAAGCCAAAGAGTGATGCGAAAAAGGAAAGATTCTCTCTACCAGTTAACTCTGTGTAAAGGGAATCTGACTGAGCCATATAGCCAATATCTTGGAATAATTTAAGATTTGGTACTTTCCTACCTAGAACATGTATAACCCCATCATCAGGTGAATCCATACCCACAATCAATTTTATTAACGTTGTCTTTCCTGCACCAGAAGGACCAATGAATCCATAAATTGTCCCTTCTGGGATTGTAAGACTGATCTCCTGTAAAACTGTCTTTTTGCCGTATTTCTTATTAACTTTTTCAACTTTTACACTATCCATCTAAAATTGCCTCCTCTTTACAAAAAAAGTGAGTGCTTACTCACTTATTATCTTCCCAACACTCAATTTGGTCAATATCAAAATAAGTAGTAACTTTCAATTTTTTAAAATTTTTTTTGCTAGGCAATAGCCAAACTTTTTTTAATGTTACATATGAACAAGCAATTCGACGTTATTATTCATACTATATCAGTGAAATAGTACGAGTTTTAGGAGGTGAAAAACATGGAATTAGGTGATTTTCTAGATCAAAATTATCATATGTTTATTCCTGTACTATGGGTGTTGGGTTACGCCTTAAAACAGACACCTAAGGTACCAAATTGGTCGATTTTATGGATCCTGTTTGGGGCTTCTTTAGGTTTTGGAATCTATTCCTTTGGTTTTTCGATTGATGCAATAATAAACGGTATCTTAGCTGCAGGTGTCGCTGTGTTTGGACATCAAATGTTTAAACAAACGGCTACAGCAAGAACAGAAAGACAACAGAAGAAAACTGTAGAACTAGAACAGCAAGCATTTACTGATAAAAACATGTAAATACACGAAAGAGCAACCCTACAAAAGGTTGCTCTGAACTATTTAAATTATTGAACTAAACCTGATAGTTCTTTCCCTAATTCAACTATATCAGTTTCGACTAGTTTCTTACTTTCTTCAATCTTTACCAAGTTAATGAATGTCCCGGCAAGTTCTAAACTTTCCCCTGCTTCAGTCAATTGTTTTAAAACAAGCTGGGCTCTAGCTCGAGCCTCATAAGCATATGCAATAAAAAATGGAGGAAGCTCTGCTTCAGTACTCACTTTCACACATTGGTCCGCGTAATATAATGCTTGTCCGCCATTTCCAACTACCGAGTAAACTCTAGAAAGCTGCCAATACCCAATATATATATTTTGAGGAGTACGGTCATCTACCTGTGTCCAATGCCAAAAGGAAGTATGACAAAGGTGAACCATTTGTTCTTCTTCAATAAGACTACGATTTCCTTTGTCCAACAAATCCCAGGTTTTATTAAAACAATCTACTGCTAGATGTTTGTGTGATAGACTTCCTTGTTGATTACTCATGTATTCTCTCCCTAAAAATTAATTCTTTTTAATACTATTTCTACAATCTTTGGCATACTCCTTTTTCCACTCAAAAAAGTAAGGACCCACCATTAAAAAAACAGTGGATCCCTACTATTTATTGTTATTTTTTTTCTGCTTCCCATTTCGCAACTTCTTCGCGTACACGTGGGGCAACTTCTTTCCCAAGTAATTCGATTGCTCTCATAACTTGGTCATGAGGCATAGTTCCAACGGGTACGTGTAGCATAAACCTAGTTATCCCTACGTTTTTGCGTAAGTGAATAATCTTTTGAGCTACATATTCAGGGTCTCCAACATACAAAGCTCCATCAAAGCTTCTTGCATAATCAAAGGTTTGTCTAGTATAAGGTCCCCATCCGCGTTCACGGCCTAATTTATTCATTGCTTGTTGCGTTGATGGATAAAATTTATCTGCCGCTTCATCTGTACTATCAGCAATAAAACCATGTGAATGCGATGCTACAGGTAGCTTTGAAGCATCATGACCCGCATGCGCAGCTGCCTTTTTGTACAGTTCAACTAATGGTGCAAATTGAGATGGACTACCTCCGATAATTGCTAATACAAGTGGTAAACCTAGCAGGCCTGCTCGAACAACAGATTCAGAATTACCGCCACTTCCTATCCAAACAGGAAGTGGATCCTGTACCGGCCTTGGATAGACTCCCAGATTAGTAATAGCAGGACGGTGCTTCCCTTGCCAGGTTACTTTTTCAGATTCGCGAATTCGAAGTAAAAGGTCTAATTTTTCTTCAAACAGCTCATTGTAATCTGTCAAGTCATACCCAAACAGTGGAAAAGATTCGATGAATGATCCTCTGCCCGCCATGATTTCTGCTCTCCCATTTGAAACGGCATCAAGGGTAGCAAATTCCTGAAAAACACGTACCGGATCCGCAGAAGAAAGCACGGTAACAGCACTTGTTAACCGTATCCTTTTGGTCTGAGGAGCAGCTGCAGCTAGCACTACTGCTGGAGACGAAGCTGCATAATCTTCGCGGTGATGTTCGCCAACACCGAATACGTCTAAACCAACTTGATCAGCAAGTATAATTTCCTCAACCACTTCACGTAACCTTTGTGCGTGACTTATCACTTCACCTGTTTTTACATCAGGTGTTGTTTCTACGAATGTACTTATTCCTATTTCCAATTAAGTCCCTCCAGCCTCTTCCTTAACGAATATATCGTATTTTTAGTAATTTTTTACTATCTCTATTATTTATTAAAGTTTTCGCATAGGCAAATTTCATGCAATCGGAATTTAAAATTAAGCTACTTTCTACAACCTGCAACATATTAATAAACTATAAATATCATAAGGAAACATTCCTATATCAATTAAGCTTAAGGGAATTATCTGTCTTAAGTTATAGTTGAATAAATAGTTACTTATGTAATCCAATTTAAATCAAGGGATGTGTAGAAAGTGAGCAAATTCGATCCTAACAAGCTCTCTGTAGAGTTCAGAAATGGAATTACAGCTACATCACCTATATTACAAAGAAAATACACTCTTACCCATTCAGATGTTACAGGAGAACTCTTTTTAACCCTTGGCCTACAATACGCTTTAGATAAAATCAATTCTCAAAGAGATGAAGTACTTGGAGAATGGAGATTAACAAATGGACAGTATTATTACCACGTTTATTTATATATAGGTGAAAATATCGATAAAAATACAGCTGCATTTAGATACTCTATTTTCAAACGTGAACTACCCTTAGCCTTGAAAGCAATTCGTTATGGAGATAGAAGATTATTTGCCGCATATCCTCATTTAGACTTTGCACCTATTATTGTTACTTTTATGTCTTCTTACCCACAATACAACAAAAGTGAAAATTGGGGGCACTTTCTAACTTATAAAATCTGAGAAAAAAACTACCTATCCTCTTCCATTTTAATGGAGTAGACAGGTAGTTTTTAGTTATTTTAAAGCTTTTGATATTGCACCCAATATTACAACAACAATAATAGCTCCTAATAGTGCTGGGACTAAAGAAAAACCTGCTATCATTGGACCCCATGCCCCAAATAAGAGAGGTCCGAGCCAAGCACCAATAAAGCCAGCTACAATTGCTCCCGCCCAGCTACCAGGTGTATCAAACGGTGATAATTTTCCGGCTACCGTTCCAATTATCATTGCAATAATTGCTGAAAGAACTAAACTAACAATGTCCATGAGTATTCTCCTTTTTTGATAGCTTATGCGTTCTTTCTTTTATCGGTATGGACATTAACACTAATATATGATTATTAGGCAGATAAATATAGTTACTAAGATATTCCCTTCAATTTTGCTTAGGAATACCCTTAAACGGTTTTCACCGGATACTTTAATGCATTTTTCTCCATTTTCTTATATACTTCCGCTTCTAAATCAACATCCATCTTATTTGCTAATTGTAGTAGGTAAATCAAAACATCAGCCATTTCTTCCTTAATATTCTGCCTGGTCTCTGAGACTGCTTCTTCACTGCTTCGCCACTGAAAGTTTTCAAGAAGTTCACTTGCTTCAATTGAAACGGAAATGGCTAAGTCCTTTTCATTATGATATAGAGTCCAACCTCTTTCATCACAAAACTCAATAATTTTCTTTGTCATTTCTTTCATAAAGACATCCCCCAAATTATGTAATATATCCTATTCTATCACTCGATAAGGGTTTGGTTATATTTTTCTATTAGAAAACTCGGCGATTGCCTAGCCTTTAGGCGACCGCAGAGCCGTAGTTACACTTATGCAGATAGGAAAGAATTTTATGCTTTCCTATCTGCCAAAAAAGAAGGTTCCCTGTATAGGAAACCTTCTTTCTCAAGTTAAGCAGCATTTACTGTGTTTTCAGTTTCATTGTTGTTCATTTGTTTTTTAATGAATGGAATTGCGAATCTATCAACTCCGTAGTGGTAGCTTGCTGCTCCAACAAATAGTAGTATTACCGCTACAGTCATTAGTATTGGGTTTGTGCTTACTGTTCCTGCAAGTAAGAAGTTTAAGTTCATGAATGCACCTGCGATAAGTGCCGGAATTGTTGCAGCACCTAGTATTAATCCAAGACCAACTAATACTTCTCCCCAAGGAATTAACACATTGAATAACTCTACGTTCGGTACTGCAAAACCTTCAAGGAATGCCGCGTACCATCCTTGTACTGCCGGGTGATCTCCACCAGCTTGTGCAATGGCTCCTTGTAAGAAGCCTCCTGCATCGAATCCATCAGTCATTTTATGCCAACCAGCCTCAATCCACTGAATTCCTAGCCAAATTCGTATTATTGTCCAAAGTACTGCCATTTTAGGTCCTTTTAAGAATGTTCTCATCATAATCTCTCCCTTTATTTCATATTGTGAAGTTTTTCACAAATGTTAGTAAAAAAATAATGGTATAATAGCTGTCAGCTTTAGTTGTAGTAGTTTGTGAAATGTTTCACTAACTTTCTACACTCTTACTATACTTCAGATTTACACTAAATACAATAGACTTCACAAATAATTCACATTTAATAAGTTAGCAATAGTGGTTAATTAATTTTATGTTTTGAAAAGCCATTGCAGCCCTATTAGAATAGACGGTCCACACGAACGAGGAGCAATAAAAAGGAGCGATATCCAAATTATTGTACTCACTCCTGAACGTGTTTTTAATACATATTGTTCTATAAACTCCAGTTACAAAAGCTGTATCGCACCGTAGCCAACTCTTTCAATATATCCAACCTCACCGGTTTCAAGATTTTGTATTAACTCAAACGTAGCCAATCTTCCCGGTGGTATAACCTCTCCAGTTGGGCTTGGAATATACCATCTTATAACAATAACTGGTGTTCCTCTTGAAATACTTGTGCTTGAAGAACTAACATCTATATTTCTAAATAGCAGCGTATCTGAAGTTACAACGTGTACCCTCTTAGACCATCTTTGTACAAGTTGAAATCTTTTTACAGCCAATGATGCTAGTTCCGCAACATTTTGGTCAGGATCTTGAGTTGCCTGTAATAGAAGTGTATATGTCTCACCACCCGTTGATATTCTTCCAAGACTCATTACAGCATGATAACGTACTTCCATACAAGGATGAGTGAGTAATCTCTTAAGATATGGCAACGCTCGGATTCCAAGTGATTCCCATAGAAAAGAACCAAGATAATAAACCCCATATAATCCAGCAGAGTTTAAAAACTCGCATTCATCCTCAGTGATATTCCATGTTTCAAATAATTCAGTAGGATTTGGCTGATTTACTCCAATAAGCAATTCCTGGCCAACATATATCTGATTAATGTTTTTTATCTGATTTGCTTCCGCAACTACCTGGATACTTTGTGAAAACTGTGAAGCTAAACACCATAACGAATCACCCACATTAACTACATAATAAGGTGAGCCGCCCGCCTTTGGTAAATCAACTTCTGGATTTGGTATTATCAATGGCTGTCCTATAAAAATATAATTCGGGTTACAAATAATATTAGCCCCAATGATTGATTGAATGCTACTTTTATACCTGTTGGCAATTCCAAACAATGTATCTCCCGCCTGTACTATATATAACATATTTTTCCTCCTCATCTGCCTATATCTTATTCATGAGCAGTTGAGAAGGTTAACTGTTCATTATTTCAGCTACTTTATTTGGTAGTAAGGATTTCCTTTAATTTCCATGTGAATCATTCTCAAATACACATCCAAATATTTCCGTCGTATAACGAACTGAAATTCCAACCAGTAGGGTAATACTAAAAACAATAACCTTGAAAGGTGGGATTTTTCATGTCATTAGAATGGTTTGACAGAGTCATTGGGGAATTACAGGATAATCTTGAATCAATATGTGAGAAATATGATCAAGTTGGACAAATGTCAGTAGAACGTGGTTCAAAGCATCCTCGGATTGAGTTTTTTACAGAAGTGGAAGCTGATATTGAAAGAGACTACTTTTGCTCTCTCTTTTTCGACCCAAATAATGAAGAATTTTATATGGAAACCGTTGACCCTGAAACTGGTCATCTAAGCAAAGTAGTGTTACCGGACATCGAGGACATTGTTGATGCTGTTCACGAAAGCTTTCATAATTATATGAATGGAGATATGGGTGAAGTATCATACACAGTTGAAGAAGATGACTATACTGGAGATACTGAATTAGTTTATGTTTCTGATGACGAAGATGACGATGATATCCTTTATATGGACGATGAAGAACTACAAGAATTAGAAGATAACGGCGAGGTTACAATTTACGATGAGATTGATGTGGAATGGGAAACACCTGAAGTAACTGCCTATTATGAGGAGAACGAAGTGGAGGTCACCTACCAATTCGGAGTGATTCAAGAAACTGGTGATGGCGTTTTAAAAAGAATAAATCGTATTTGGACAGAAGAAGACCAATTACTTAAGGATGAAACAAACTTTATTTTCAGTAAAGAGGAAGCTGGTACAATTATCGCTATGATTGCAAGCCACTTAGATTCTATGGGAGATGTTGGAGACTACATAGATTAACCTATAATACCTCTTCTTTTTTTACTGCTCTTACCTATTGGTAGGGGCTTTTTTTATTGGAGCTGGTCTAAACGCAATCTTATAACTTTTTTATTACTTCCTTCACTACCGAATATGACTTTTTATTTGTATTCTACTATATATGGCAAACAACACAGATTTAACTAGTGGTATGGTATATAAATATCGCCATAGAAATGCACTATAGTATTCTAGTAAAAATACAAAAGAAAAGAGTGAAAGTTGTATGTTTATTAGTGCAGTAATTGAAACTGAACGGTTATTGATTCGCCCATATCAACAAGAAGATGCAGAATCATTATATAAAATGACACAGGAACCGGGACACTTTAACTATATGCCAGAAGTTCCTCCTGCAAATTTACAAGAAATAATGAACTTGATTACATGGTCAATGAACTGCAATGCAAAGAATACAAAGGAAAAGATATATAAATTCAATTTATCTGTTTTTCTAAGAGAAACTGGTGAATTTATTGGAATTAGCGGTTTAGGACCAAACGATTTAAATCCAGAAGAAGTTGAACTATATTATAGCCTGACTCAAAAACACCAAGGTAAGGGGTATGCTAAAGAAGCCGCCAAAGCTGTTTTAGATTATGGCTTTGAGACAATAGGGCTGCCTAAAGTGGTTGGAATCGTTCACCCCAAAAATAGCCCTTCTCTCAACATTATAAAAGTACTCGGTATGAAGTTTGTAAAAGAAGTATCCGGTCAAGTTGAAAGTCTTAAAGACCATAACAGTTATCATTTATATGAGATATGGAAAACAAACTAGAATATAAAATTCTAGTTTGTTTCTAATAACAAGTAAATTTGATGTTGGTAACACATTTCCTCATTTAACTTGTTAACTAGTTTTGCCATTTTTCTTTAATAAGGTTACTCCAAAAATGCCAAACACTACATATAGGTAGGCAGGAAAGTTATAGAAACCAAACATTGGTGCGATAAGGAACAATGGGAGTATAAGGGCCAACATGACAGCTAGCCATGTCGGAAGTATTTTAGCTTTCCAAAAACTTAGAGCTGATAATAATGGGCCGATCAAACTCAATAGAACTAATGGAAAAAGGTATCCAAAAGGGTCTTGATCATAAATAGTTGTAACAGCTTCAAAAATCTCCTCTTTTGTTCCTGCACCTTGTAAGACCCATGGATAAGCAACTAGCCGAATTACTGGCTGGATTATATCAACATATATTAAACCTAGACCAGTTATAGGATAACCGATCCACCCCCATAGACGTAAACCTTCACTTTGGCGTAAATAGATACCTGATAAACCTAAAATTACAAAAGGAATACCGATTATTAATAGCGTATCAGATAGTAATGCTTGACTTATAAACTGTTCAATTCCAGATTTTGTGGTTGGTTCTTGTGGTTTAAGCAAATGACCGACAGCCGAAATCAAAGAACCAATTATTAATAGGAACCCTGTCATTTTAAAAAAGCTTTGTGAAATTTTCATTCTACCTATCCCCTTTATGTGATATTTACAGTTCTAAAATATCACTCAAGTTTTCCCGCTGTCATGGGAGTTTGCACCCGACAGGGGCAGGAACTTTTCAGGGCATATCCGGGATTAATACTTTTTCTTACCCATACCTTCATTTTTCGCATGGGCTATTGCTTCTGCACGATCTGCAACTTGCAGTTTACTATATATATTGGATATATGATTTCTAACAGTTTTTAAGGTAATCCCTAGTAATCTTGAAATCTCACTGTTATCTTTGCCTTCAACGATTAGTTCAAGAATATCACGTTCCCGCTCAGTTAATTGTGGAAAAACAAGTGTAGGTAAAGGATTCACATTTTTAAAGAATTCTAACATTCTAGCTGCTATTGATTGGCTAAATATAGATTCTCCATTTGCTATCGCATGAATTGCCCGAATTGTTTCTGTACGATTAGCCCCTTTCAAAAGGTAGCCTCTTGCCCCTGCCTTCAGTGCTGAAAAAACGGAATCGTCGTCATCAAACATTGTCAGGACCAAAATGCCGATACTAGGGTTTTGCTTTGTAATAATTCTTGTAGCATCAATTCCATTTTTTATCGGTAAGTTTAAGTCCATTAATATAACATCTGGTTGTAATCTCAGAGCAAGCTCAACAGCTTCCTCACCATTCGTAGCAACTCCGATAAGTTCTGCATCGTCTGTAGATTGTAAGAGAGTTGCTATTCCTTCACGAAACAATGGATGATCATCAACTACAAGAACCTTAATCATATTGTCACCCCTTCTTTACTGAATTGGGATATCTGCAAGAATGATAGTCCCTCCTGTTTCTTGGGAATATATTTTCAAGGATCCACCAAGCTCCTCTGCCCTTTCCTTCATTGATTTTATTCCAATTCCATACTGTATCTTCTCATGAAGCCCTTTCCCATCATCCCTGATGACAAGTTGAAAAGTATGGTTTAAAGAGATTTCTATATTACAAGTAGTTGCTTCAGAGTGACGTATTACATTCGTTATTGCTTCTTGCATAATTCTATAGACCGCTACCTCTAGAGCAGCAGGAAGTAACAACTGAGTTGCTGGGGCGTTTAATGTAAAGTGGATGTGACTTGTTTTATATTGGGAGAGCAACTCTTGAATGGCTGAAATAAGTCCAAGTTCATCTAACGAAGACGGGCGTAAGGAGTATACAATTCTCCTAATATCCTGTAGCAATTGTTTTATTTGGATATCCATTTCTTGTAGTAATAATTTGGATTTCTCAGGTTCCTTTTCCATGAAGCTATTAGCAACATCCATTTTTATGGCTAGACTTGCTAAGCTAGGTCCTAGCCCATCATGTAAATCCCTGCGCAAACGTCTCCTTTCTTCTTCACGGGCATTAACTAATTGTTGCCTTGATAATTGCAAATCCTTATGCAGCATAATGGAATGTGCTAAAATACCCACTTGTCTCGCTAAATCTTGAAGTAAGTTCTTATCAGACTGACGATAAGGTTCAGTAGATGAACGGTGGGAGAGTATGAATGAACCCATTTCCTGTCCTTGATGGACCAAAGGAATGTTTAAACAAATGGGTAGTGGTTCTCCAACCTCAGCAATAGTATGCAATCCCTCTTTTTCTTTTAACTGAATTGCTACATAGGGTATTTTTAGAGCATGAGAAATTGTTTTTGCTACGTTTGGAAGAACACTATCTGTATCTCTTACTGCTTCTAAAACTAAATTTAACCTACTTAATATGGCATAAGGATTGTCACTCTCTCCATAGATCAATCGATTAACCAACATTTGAAGCTTTTCTTTTATAGGGTGGAAACAAACAGCGATTATACCAGCAGTGATAATTGAGGCAAGAACATTCTCCTCTGTTTGTAACATTTCACTAATAAGTCCGACTATGCCTACATAAAACAGAATGACAAATAAACTGAGTAGGCCGTATAGAATAGTTCTATGAATGACAATATTTATGTCCCAGAGTTTATATTTAAAAATGGAAAACGCTATTGAAATTGGAATTAGAATAAAGCATCCCGCATAAAGAAGCTCTGTGCCTATTTTTAAAATAACACTTAATTGGCCGATAAAATTTAATAACACCAAAGCAATAAAGTAAATTGCAATACTATAGATGTACCATTTCATTTGCTGTCTGTGTATCTGATTGGATACCTTCACATACCTGTATACCTGTGAAAAGACAAGACATATATGGAGTCCTATCCAACTACCTATCCCCAACCAGATTGGCCAGACTTCAACATCAAATACACTACCCGGAAAATAGATAGACCCTATTCCAACAATAAACCAAACTAGTGCTGCTAAAATTGACCAACGAGGAACAAACTTCCCATCAGGGAGAATCAAAAATAAAATTAAGTAAGTACCTCCAAAGATATTTACAAGATGGTAGATCACATTCAATTCAGGAAATTCAGTAGGAAAGTAGTGGGAAATCCCTACTCCAAGGGATAAAAACACTAGAGAAACGTACAAATTAAACATGATTCTTTCTGTTCGAAAAAGCAGCAGAACTGATAGGATGATAAATACTATGGTAACCAAAATATCTAAGGCTATCATAAATCCTGCATAAGCTTTTAGAGTTAGTCCCATTTCCTTAAGCGCTTCTACTTCGCCTACATTTAATTGACTCGTTTCCAAACATCCATTATTTAAAGATTCACAAACAGTTCTGTATGCTTCTGTCCTTACAGGTAAGTCCATTATAAATAGATAAATAGAAAATACAGCCATAACAAGCCAGGCTAATCTAGACAACCATAAAAGGACTTGTGTCTTATTACCTAACACAACGGACAACTCTATTCTTGGTTTATCACCCATACACGCTCTCCCACCGTAATTTTTTTATCCCTAAAAGTTTATGAGATTATTGGTACACATAGACTTAACTGAGTTGCATATTTCTATTGATTAGAGAGTAAAATTTACAACCAGTAATCATTTTTACCTAATGCTCTACCAATTTATTTATGATTCAGTATAATAAAAGGGTATAAATGGAAATGGGGTTGGGACTATTTTACTTTTTATCTGTATACTTATTGGTTATTTATTTGGCTGCATCCATGGTTCAAGCATCGTCGGCAAACTTAAGAGAGTTAACATTAAGGAAAGTGGCGTTAAAAATGCAGGAGCTTCCAACACCACAATTGTTCTAGGTTGGAAGTACGGGATTATTGTCGCTTTAATTGATATTGGAAAAGGTGTATTACCTGTTTTAATTATGAAAATTTGGTTAAGTAGCTATGTTCCTGAAGTAGATTTCTACTACCTACTTGTCTTTTTAACAGGAGCTTTCGTTATTATCGGACATAATTTCCCTGTAAACATGAAGTTTAACGGCGGAAAAGGGACTGCATCGATGATAGGAGTTGCATTTGCAATCGATTGGAAGGTTGCCTTAATTGGTTTAGCACTATTACTTATTCTTACTATTATTAGCGACTACCTTGTTATCGGTGTTCTAGCAATGTATCTATCCTGGGTCATTCTAACTTACTTATTTGGTTATCCATTATACTCAACACTTATTACGATTTTTTTAACAATATTATGTATATATAAACATATGGAAAATTGGAAGCGAATACAAGAAAAAACCGAAACCAGGATTTCAAGTATGCTTAAATTTGGTGCATAACGCAAGTTACTTTCGCAAAATAAAAGCCCTACTCCTAATTGGAACAGGGCTACTTATCTTATATAAAAGTTTGTAAAACCTTACCTTTACCGTCTTTAGTAGTCACCTCAGCGTATGCCCCATTTATGAATGTAATCTGTGGTGGTTGATGACCGCAATCAATATCATAAATGATTGGAACATTGAGTTCTTCTGCAAGTTCTTCATAAACATCCAGAATCGTATAATTATCCACTGGCATATCCGCGCTACTTCGGCCAAACAAGATACCCGAACAATTATCAAACCAGCCTGCAAGCTTCATTTGTACAAGCGATCGCCTAACATCTGCTGTATTTAATTCACAGTTTTCTAAATACCAAAGGATTGGTTCCCCTTTTAGAAATTTCTCTTGAAAAGCTTTTACATCCCCTACAGGTGTACCTATAATATGACGAATTACATCTATACACCCACCTAACAGCCTGCCTTTGACATGTTCATCTTTGGAGGAAACGGTCTTCCAGGTTGTTTGCTCTGTTAAATGAAACACACACGGTGATACCTGTTCATGTCTCCACTTGTTCTGGTATTTCTCAGATGAATGTTGAAGAACTGATTCACCTGCTTGTGTCGATAATACTTCTTCCCACATTGCGGTTGTTTCGTCTGAAAAGTCTCCTCTTAAATCAACCAAATTTGTACCATGTGCAGTGGCTATACCTGTTTTAAGTGTAAGCGCCAGTAGGAGTACACTAATATCAGAATAACCTAGGATCCATTTCTTTTTCATATTTTCAAAATCCAGATATTCTAGTATTTCTACTAATAGTTCTCCACCCCAAGGTGGAATGATGAGATCAACGTTTTCATCGTTTACCATTTTATTAAACTCATCTGCTCGTCTTTTAGCAGGTGCAGATTTGGCTTTATGTTGAGACCAGGCTGTTTCACCACATACAACATGGTATCCCTTTTCCTCCATTTTTTCACATGCGAGTGTTAGAAGATGATGCAATTCTTGCCCAACCCCTGATGAGGGGGCTGTAACACCTATAGTTGCACCTTTAGATAGAATCGGATAAGAAATCATACTTTTTACCTCCATATGCCTTTACCAATATAGATTTTATTAGCTGGTTCATAGTCTCTGTTAATATTTTAGCATCTCCAATATGTTAAAATCTGCAATTTTTATCAGCGTCACTTTCTGTAAAATTACTGATTGTATACGTTTTTATTATCAAGCTCTTAGCATGTTCTTTGTTCCCTCTCTATTCCGTATTAGACATATTATATTCTACAAGTGGAAACCTTTTCCTTTAATATAGTTCTAAGACTGAAAAATTACATTGTCTTATTTTTCTGATATTATTAAACTATCTACTTCATGGGACGGGAGAAGTAAAAATGATTCTACATCTTGAAAATGTATCGCTGCAAAAAGATGAAAAAGTGATTCTAAAAAATATCAATTGGCATATTCAGAAGGGTGAACACTGGGTTCTATATGGTCTTAATGGTTCTGGTAAAACAGCTCTATTAAATATCCTCAATGCTTATTATTTCCCTTCGAAAGGTAATGTGACTGTACTAGGTATGAAATTCGGTAAAACCTATTTAGGAGAAAAACTTCGTAAACAAATAGGATTTGTTTCAGCTTCCTTGCAAGAAAAGTTTCATCAATCTGATAACGCATTTGAAGTTGTATTATGTGGAGCATTCGCGTCAATCGGCTTATATGAAACGCCTAGTGATGAAATGAGACATAAAGCCATAACATTACTAGAGGAGCTTGGCTGTATTGAATATGCTAATCGACTTTATAGCACTTTGTCTCAAGGTGAAAAGCAACGAGTACTAATTGCCCGTGCTCTGATGGCTGAACCTGCTTTACTTATACTAGATGAACCAACAAACGGATTAGACTTTATAGCACGTGAAAAGCTCCTAGAATCCATAGATAGGTTGGCTACTCTGCAAAAATCACTAACTATTATTTACGTGACACATCATATAGAAGAAATCTTACCTATCTTTCATAACGTATTACTTATGAAAAACGGAGAGATATTTTCAGCCGGTAAAACAACTGAGTTACTTTCAAGTATTCATCTCTCACAATACTTTGAACTTCCGGTAACAGTAAAATGGGAAAATAGCCGCCCTTATTTGGTAAGAAACTCTCTATAAAAGCAAGAGCCTCCCTAACGTGGGAGGCTTTTCATTATCCTTCTACAACTTCATGGTCTACTAATAGTTCTACATTCTGAGACAATGGTGAAAATCTTGCATTAAAGAAACGAAGCGTAGGCGGCTCATAATCCATACGTAAACCACTAATTTGGTCTCTCTTTTCGTAAAGAGCAATCACTGAATCTGCTACTACATCCATATGATTATTCGTGTACACTCTACGAGGGATTGTTAATCGTACCAATTCTAACTTCGGTTTGTTGTGCTCACCTGTTTCTTTGTTACGCCCAGCAGAGACAATACCTCTTTCCATGGCTCTTACACCTGAATCAAGATAAAGTGCAGCTGCCAGTGCTTGTGCCGGGAAGTCTTCTTGTTTTAAATGTGAGAGAAACTGTTTTGCATCCAGGTACACTGCATGGCCGCCAATTGGCTGCACAACTGGAACACCCGCATCTATCAACTGTTGCCCAAGATATCTTACCTGATGAATACGATGTTGAATATAATGATCATCAATAGATTCATAGATTCCTTGTGCCATTGCCTCCATGTCACGTCCCGCCATGCCACCATATGACGGCATCCCTTCATATACCACAACCAATTCACGTGAGCGAGCATAAAGCTCCTCGTCGTTCATTGCCAAAAATCCACCAATATTCACAAGACAATCCTTTTTCCCGCTCATTGTACAACCATCAGAGTAAGACAACATTTCTTTTAAAATGTCCTTTATTTTTTCATTTTCGTACCCTGGTTCTCTTTCTTTAATAAAGTACGCATTTTCAACGCAACGGGTTGCATCTAACATGACATCAATACCGTGATAGCTACAAAGCTCGTATACCTCTCTCATGTTTTGCATGCTTACCGGTTGACCACCTGCCATATTAACCGTAACTGCTAAACATACATAAGGAATCCGTTCTGCACCTACCTCGTGTATGAGATTCTCTAATTTAGCCAAATCAATGTTTCCTTTAAATGGGTGATCGAATGAAGGATCATGTGCTTCATCAATTATAATATCTACAAACCTTGCTCCATTTAATTCCTGGTGAGCACGTGTTGTAGTAAAATACATATTCCCTGGCACAACATCACCAGGTTTAATTTTCAATTGCGATAACAGGTTTTCTGCTCCACGCCCTTGATGTGTTGGTAACACATATTTATATCCATATACCTCACGTACAGCCTGTTCTAATCTTTTCCAGCTCTTACTACCTGCATAAGCTTCGTCTCCTACCATTAGTGCTCCCCATTGTCTATCACTCATTGCACTCGTGCCACTGTCTGTTAAAAGGTCAATATATACATCTTGTGAATCAATTAAAAACGTATTGTAACCAGCTCGTTTTAGTGCTTCCTTCCTCTCCTCGTACGATAACATCGCTAAAGGTTCAACAGCTTTAATTTTATACGGTTCCGCAGTTCTTCTTTTCACACCTTCGACCTCCCATTACTTTTTGAAAATTCAATCTACATATAATGTAAAGGATTTATAGAACAATACTCAAGAATACCCATTACACTATAAACGCTTTAAATCAGTGAAGGTAAAGTGTTGGGATTGACCATTACATATAAAAAGAAAGACTTTTTATTACTTCTTTTGGAGATGATAACGCATAGCTTCTGTTGGACTCTGTCACTCAACATAAGCTACAATGGCTGTAATGAATTTTAGAAAAGAGGGTATTGGGATGACTAATTCACAAACATATATTGGATATATTGGTACATACACAAAAGGAGAGAGTAAGGGGATTTATTCATTTAAACTAGCTACGGAGAGTAAACAGATTCAAGAGGTAAAACCTGCAGCTGAGTTGGAGAATCCAACTTATGTAACAATTAGCAAGGATAATCAAAATTTATACTCAGTAGCTAAAGAAGGTTCATTGGGTGGTGTTGCAGCCTATAAAATTAACGCTACTACTGGTGAATTAATAGAGCAAAACAAGCAACTTTCGGAAGGCTCGTCCCCTTGCCATATTGATGTAAATTCTTCTAATGATGCGGTTGTCACTGCTCATTATCATAGGGGTACCGTTGAATCTTATCGACTTACATCAGATAATCAATTAACGCCTCCAACTTCTATTATTCAACATACAGGCTTTGGTTTAGACAAAGAAAGACAAGAAAAGCCTCATGTTCATTATGCAGGGTTTAGTCCCGATGAGAAATATATTGCGGTTGTTGATCTAGGTATAGACAAAGTAATTACATACGAAGTCTCAGAAGGAAAACTATCTGAGGTAAGTAGCCTTTTAGTTAAGCCTGGAAGCGGACCAAGACATCTAACCTTCCACCCCAACGGGAAATATGCGTATATCATGACTGAACTAAGTTCTGAGGTGATTGTAACTAAATACGATTCTACTAATGGAAGCTTTACTGAAATACAAACAATACCAACGATACCTTCGGATTTTACAGAAAACAACCAGGGTAGTGCGATTCATATTTCAAAAGATGGTAAGTTTGTGTATGCTGCAAATCGCGGTCATGATAGTATTGCTAGTTTCCAAGTTGACGAAGCTACTGGTAAATTAACTCTAATTGAATATACTTCAACCGAGGGGGCATGGCCTAGAGATTTTGTGTTAGATCCAAGTGAAGATTTTCTCGTAGCCTCTAATCAAGAATCAAGTACTCTTGTGCTATTTTCAAGAGACTCAGTAACAGGAAAACTGGAACTCCTTCAAAAAGATGTACAAGTTCCAGATCCCGTTTGTGTTAAGTTTTTACATGATTAAGGGATGAACCGGCTCATGTACTTATTTCGGGTCACTCAAGATTGTTTCCCGAAATAATTTTTCACTTAAGGGTGCTTCGCAAACTATTCTTGCGGTGCACCTTTTCTTTGTTTTTTCAAGCGTGTATCGTAAAACCTACTTGCGATACACCTTTTCCCGCTTTTCTCTCAGAACGCGCTTCCCTAAAAGTACACAAAGGAAATCTTTGTTTTCTTTTGGGCTTGGGTATACGCTCTATACCATCAAAACAATTTTCTAGACCTGCAATCCAAATAAACGTTTGATTGAACCCTCTGTTCAAGGTCAATCAAACGTTTGTTTAGGTCATATTCATGGGTAATAATAACTGTATGCAATATTTAAACAATCGTTTGTTTAGCGTTAAACAAACGATTGTTTAAAATCCACACCTACATTCAAGCATGTTCCCACTATAGCTTTTTTACCACTTATTTTGACTTATAAGCCATTTTTCTAATAATCTGTTCATGCTGCGGATACTCTTCTAGCAATTCCTCTTGTGTAAACAACTCAAAATCCTCAAAATCAAAACCAGGCGAAACCATACAGCCAACTAATGAAAATGTGTTTTGATCTTTAACAGAAGAACCAAAGATTGTATTTTTAGGGACAAGTACTTGAGGTACTTCTCCTTTTTCTAACTGCAAACCTAGTTGTACTTCTTCATATGTCCCATCTTCTTTGATAAGATGCACAGTTAACGAACTTCCTCCATGAAAATACCATAGTTCATCTGACTGCAATCTATGAAAATGAGAGATGTCCTCTGAGCGTAGAAGAAAATATATACTTGTATATAAAGTTCTTTTTACCTCATTATTCCCATTACGTTTTACTTTGGTTGTTAATTCGGAGGAAAATGTATTCTTATAGAATCCACCTTCTGGATGAGCAACTAATCCTAATTTTTCTATGAGAAAGTCAGCATTCATTTCGTTCATTTTTCAATCTCCTTTCGAATTTCAGCCTAACTTTTGTTCCTTACTTATTGCAAATTAAATTGAAACCATGGTGAATAATCCTGTTCTGAGTTCAAAGACTAGTAATATTCATCTTTTGCCAGGAGGAAGTCCATGTCTTTTACAAGTTTTCTTCTAAAGGTCCGTTCTAACTTTATGTATCTTCCTACTCTTTACGGGGGTATTGCCTTTATTCTAGCACTCCTTAGTAGTAAAGCAGAATCTACATTATTGAAGTCTGAGTCTGTTTACCAGTTACTACCTGGAGCATTCTTAAGTGATATTAGCCTAGCACGCACGATTTTAAGCACCATTTCCGCCTCCCTCTTAACAATTACAACAATTACATTTTCAACTATACTAGTTGTTCTAACAACGTATCTTTCAAACTTTTCTCCCCGAACACTCCAAAATTTTATAACCAACCATAGTACACAAAGAGTTTTAGGAGTGTTTGTAGGTGGCTTTGTTTATTCTATCGTTTTATTACTTTTATTAGAGGACAATGGACCAAATACGCTATATATTGTTCCTTCCTTTGCAATATTGTTTTCTATTATATGCTTATTTGTTTTTGTATTCTTCATTCACCATGTGACCACGTGGATTCAAGTCAGTAACCTTATCTATAATATTACACAAAGTACAACAGCTCGAATTGAGGAATATCTTGAGGACAGAAAGAGCATTCACGAAGACCCTCCTTGGGATGATTGGGAGAGCGAAGAGATAAAACATATATCGCCACAGAAATTTTTCACTACCAAGACTGGTTATATTCAGTATATCGATATTCCCGGGATGGTTGAGCAAGCAAGTAAAGATGATTGTATCCTCAGAATTGAAAGGAACATTAATGACTATGTTGATGAAGAAACACCCATACTTTCAGTTTGGCCGTCGTCTAATAGTAAGTTTGAAGGTAACTATGACAGATTTATAACGGTAGGTACAAAGCAAGCACCTTTTCATAATATTGAGTTTGGAATGATAAAGATTGTAGAAATCGCTGTTAGAGCACTTTCACCAGGAATAAATGATCCAAACACAGCCATTAACTGTATTGATAACCTTGGTAGGATATTAATTAAGCTAACTAAAAAGCATTTACAAAAATCATATTTTAATGATCAGAATCGAAACCTGCGCGTTATTTTCGAACAGCCTACCTTCTCAGATTACTTATATAAAAGTTTTTCACAAATTCGCCAGTATGGTGGACAGGATATTACAATTTTAAAAGCGATTATTCGAACACTTACTGTTGTAGCAGAATCTTCAGCGTCGACCAGAAAATCCATATGGGAGTTTTCCAATTACGTGATTGAGGGAATTCATAAGGATAACTTACTTTCATTGGATAGGAAGTATTTAAACAGGGAGTTAAAAAGACTTGCCGTTATAACTGAACATAGCAAGGATTTTAAACCATTATGAGTACGTCATTAGGAGTGATTGCCCATGCTTGAACATCTAAAAGATATCCTTTTAATTTTAGGAAGAATCGTTACAATGATCCCACTTCTTTTAGTGATGACTATTTTTATGGGGAAACGAGCGATAGGAGAGTTACCCATTTTTGATTTTTTAATTGTTATTATTTTAGGGGCAGTTGTTGGGGCAGATATAGCTGATCCTAACATTCACCACCTCCCTACCGCAGCTGCAATAGTAGGTATTGGGTTATTGCAACGTTTTGTCGCAAATTGGAAATTGTCTAACAGAAGTTTTGGTAGGCTTATTACTTTTGAACCTACTGTTGTCATTCAAGATGGGAAGTTTCTTTATGAAAACGTAAGAAAGATCCGGTACTCGATAGATAACATCCTTCAAATGCTTCGCGAAAAGGGTGTCTTTGACATTAAGGATGTGGAAACGGCAATCATTGAAGCAAATGGTTCGCTAAGTGTATTAAAAAAAACCTCAAAAAGTACGGTTACGTTGGAAGACTTAAATCTCTCCAAATCAAACGCTATGATTTCCTTTCCTGTTATTGTGGAAGGTACAATTTACTCAAATGTATTAGAGCATTTTAACCATGATAAAATTTGGCTTCAACAACAAATGCAAAACATGGGCATAATTGATCTTCAAGATGTATTTTTTGCATCCATTAACCGTGATTCAGAATTACATATATCACTAAAAGATGATCAAAATACACTCGTTGTTCCTCCGATTAAACACTAGAAAAATAGTGCTTTTTTTAGGATATGTTTTCTCGAATTGGTCAATATAGTAGTAAAACTTCATAAAGGAATGGATAAAAATGCCGGACACCCTAATTAAGCAATTCAATGAAATTGTAAAGCTGGAAAAAGAAGCAAACCACAAATTAATTACATACTGGCAAGAAAACGCAATTTATGCTTCTTTTGAATTCTGGGTAATGTTTGGATTTTTAGTTATTCCATTAATACTATTGTTTTTTAAAATTGATAAAACTAAGATTTTCCAAATTGGGTTCTTCGGGTACAGTTTCCATGTCGTTTTTGGATATACAGACCAATTCGGTAGAAATATGGGTTTTTGGAATTATCCCTATCCACTGATTCCTACATTACCTGGCATAGCCCTTGACTCAAGTCTTGTTCCGGTTATTTTTATGCTTATCTATCAATGGTCCATTAACAAGGAGAAAAACTACTATATATACGCAACAATAGCGGCTGCAATTTTCTGTTTTCTCTTTAAACCTCTTTTAGTAAGTCTTGGTTTATTTCAATTGTATGGTAACTCAAGTTTTTTTCACCTCTTTATAACTCTAGTTGGTGTAATCATCATTGCAAAGTTTATGACGGATGTGTTTATATGGACACAAAAGAAGTACGCAGATCATACCAAAAGAAACAGAAAGTCGACATAAAAAAAGTGTGGGATTCCCACACTTTTTTAAATAGTAGCAATAGGTAGCACAACGTTAACTTTTGTGCCTTGCCCTTCTTTACTTTGATATTCTATAGTTCCTTGATGATCTCTTATTATTTTATGGCAAATCATTAGTCCCAATCCTGTTCCCTTTTCTTTTAGTGTATAAAAAGGCTCTCCTAACCGCGGAAGCAGTTCTTTTGGGATTCCACATCCTTGATCTTGAATGGAAATTGTATATTTCCCTTCTAGATTTTGATTGAAATTTACGGTAATTTCTCCGCCTTTAGGCATAGATTCCATCGCATTCTTAAATAGATTTAAAAACACCTGTAGCATCTGGTTTTTTTCACACAGAACAAAGTAAGGTTTTTCTTCACTATTCACTTCAAACTGGATCCCGTTTAAATTTGCTTGAGGACTTAATAATTCAAGTGTTTTTATTACTAACTCCCTTATATCTGTATGTGTAAGTTCCACCGCCTGGGGTTTTCCTAAAGATAACAATTCACTTGTGATTCTTTCAATTCTTGCTAATTCGCTTAGCAAAAGTTCATTATATTGAACATGAGGATTTTCTGTTTTATAGAGTTGAATAAAGCCTTTAATCGTTGTAAGGGGATTCCGAATTTCATGAGCAATACCTGCAGCCAACTCCCCTACAACAGATAACTTTTCCGACCTTAAAAGAAGTTCTTCTGCTTTCTTGCGCTCAGTGACATCCCTACTAACAATTACAATATGTTCAATTGAATGATTCTCACCTGTTACAGGCATACAACGAGATTCAAACTGTATCCAATGGCCATTTCTATGTTTAAACCGATATTCTACCGTTTGAGGTTCTTTTACTTTATTAATACAATTCATTGCTTCTTTAAATCTTGCTTTATCATCTGGGTGAATAAAACTGCACAGCTTTGTTTCTACTAATTCTGAAACACTATATTCTAAAACTGCCTGATGTGATGGAGAATAATAACTAACTGAGTGGTCTGGTTTCATCACCATAATTAAATCTGATGTATTCTCTGCGATGAGGCGATACTGTGATTCGCTTTCTGCTAACGTTTTTTCAATCCGTTTTTTCTCTGCAATTGTTCTGTATAGCATTTCGTAAGATTCAATTAACAAGGTACCGACAATTACTCCTAAAAGTACAAACAATAAATATTGGACATGAAATAAAGGCTTGTCCCGAAACACATTAAAAAGGATTGGCACGACAGCGGTATAAGCAAGCACATAAGATGCCATTATTGTTGCTACCCTTTTAACTGGTGATAAATGCTTAACAAGTTTATGAACAATGATAAAAACACTCATAACTATAAGCCAACCTATAATTGCGGTCAACCAATGGCCGCCAAAAAACAATCTAGCCAGTAACGCAATACTTCCTGTAATGCTCCCAGCTATTGGGCCTAAATATGCATACACAAGCACAATAGGTGCGTATCGTATATCATAGGAATATTCATTTTGTTGAAAAGATAAAGCAACAAGGATAACTGATACTATTCCTGCATATAGCCCTACCAATATTTTAGCTTGCTTGAGTGGTTTATGATTTGTAAACGAACGTATAATTAATGATGTACTTACTAATAGTCCAAACACTGAAAGATTGTAGATATACTCTAGTAAAAACAAAGCGAACACCCGCCCCTAATCTTATAGCACCTTGGCTATTTATGCCGAATCATTTCAGGGTATTCCCTCTAAATGAGATCTGTGCACTCCGCCGGTGGATTACATATATTCAGTTAAGAACTGTAAAAGGCTACTCCCACTACCATATCCATAATTTTCAATATAATCATATACTAGTTTTACCATTACTACCACAAGAAGTTTTCACTATTTTCCCCACTCAAATATATCAAATGTAAACAGTAACCTTCCTCGATTACTACTAGGAGAACATAGTAATAGTCACTACTATAAATCCACCTGTATTCCGACTCCGGATTTAATTGCCTTTTCATAAACAGCAGCTGCAACCGTTAAATCAAAATAGGCTGTCCCTACTGATTTAAAGAATGTAATCTCACTTGACGTTTCCCTTCCAGAAACTCTACCAGTTACCAGATCACCAAGTTCACCATGTAAATCAGAAAAACTCCATTTACCTTTTGTTTCTGGGACAATAAGGTCACCAGCCTCATTTTTCGCCCCTTCTATCGTATCCGCAACAATTTTTGAGCATTTTAAAATAGTTTCTTCATCTACCTCCTGCATATGAGGCAAATATGAACCTACACCGTTGATATGAGTTCCAGGTTGCAATACATCACCTGAAAAAACAGGCACCTCTGAACGTGTACTACAAATCACAATATCGGACTTTGCTACGGCATCATCCGGGTCATCCATAACCGTAATTGTTCCATTAAATGTGGGGTTTATTTTTAATATCTTTTCTTTAAACTCACACGCCTTTTCTATAGTCCGGTTATAAAGCAAAATCTCTGTAATGTTACGCACCGCAAGTACAGCCTGCACCTGCTCCATTGCCATACCTCCCGTTCCAATTACAGTAACGGTAGAAACCCTTTCATTCGCAAGGTATTTTGTCGCAATTCCACTTACAGCACCTGTCCGTAATCGTGTTAAATAGGAAGCATTCATACATGCCAGGTGTTCCCCGCTAACAGTATCACTTAATAAAATAACACCCTGTGTTGTTTTCTTACCGATTAAAGGATTACCAGGGAATATTGTAACTACTTTGACTGCTGATTTCCCTACGGGTTCCATAGAACTAGGCATATATAATGCTGATGCCTTTTTCTCTGGAAAGTCCAGAACTGTCCGATGTGGGTTTTGAACCTTTCCTTCTGTAAAATAAGTAATTGCCTTTTCTAAATCATTTATTGCATCTTTCATAGAATAAAGTGATTGGATTTGCTTCTCTGATAGAATAAGCATTTTTTCCCTTCTCTCTTATTTAGTCATGCAATATAAATAGATACCATGTCTTAGAAATAAGGAACCGCTACTTTTCAAGTTACAGATTATACTTTTCATATTGGTAAAGACTCAACTTTTTTGGCTATTCCATAAGTCAAAAACACGATGAACACTGAGTTTTCTTTAAGATATAATAACTTTTCAAAACGTTATTTACAATAGTTTTTTATATTTTCAGAAAATACATCGCGGTGTTTTACAACTTTCTTTTCCATTGATTACTCAAAAAGTCTTTTATATTGAAAGAAACATAAATATTTAGCAATTGTTAAAACTACATACGTAAGAACACCGAAAGGAGAATGGCAAATGAGTCGTGGCAAAAATTTTAACCATAAAGAAAAAGGACATCCTGGTAATTTTCCGAAAAATAGCATTAGTGAAGAAAAAGATCATAGCCGTCAATTTGAACAGATTGAGGATATCGCTACACATGAAGCATTTAAAAACCGCGTAAAAGAAGACGAAATGCCATAGGTGCACAAAATAAGAAGGACCAAGACTTTTCTATCGTCTTGATCCTTTTTAAAATTTATCCTAAAACCTTAACGATTCGTTCTATAGCCCAATCTAGTTCTTCTTTACTTACAACTAAAGGTGGTGCAAAACGAATAACTGTATCATGTGTTTCTTTACATAACAGGCCTTCTTGCTTTAATGCCTCGCAGTACGGGCGAGCCGCTTCTGTTAATTCAACCCCAATGAAAAGTCCACGTCCTCTAACTTCTTTAATAATCGGGTTCTTTATTTCTTGTAGCTTTTCAAGAAAATAAGTTCCTAGCTTAAGTGAACGCTCCGCAAGCTTTTCTTCGACTAAAACTTGCAAGGATGCTATTGAAACGGCACAAGCCATAGGATTACCACCGAAAGTAGAGCCATGTGAACCCGGATTAAATACACCTAAAACATCTTTATTAGCGACTACACAGGAGATTGGGAATACTCCTCCGCCAAGTGCTTTTCCTAAAATATACATGTCTGGGTCAACCTCATCCCATTCACATGCAAACATTTTTCCTGAACGAGCAAGACCAGCTTGAATCTCGTCTGCAATAAATAAGACATTGTTATCCTTACAAGTTTCATAAGCTTTCTTTAAGAATCCTTCTGGTGGAATAACAATACCCGCTTCTCCTTGAATTGGTTCAATTAAAAAAGCAGCAGTATTTTCTGTAATTGCATTTTCTAATGCCTCTAAATCTCCGTAAGGAATTAATTTAATACCTGGAAGCATTGGTCCAAAGCCTCTTTTGTATTCCTCTTCTGAAGATAAAGATACTGCTGTCATTGTACGTCCATGGAAGTTTCCAACACAAGCAATAATCTCTGCTTGATTTTCCGCTACTCCTTTTACATCATATGCCCACCTGCGAGCAGCCTTTATTGCTGTTTCTACCGCCTCGGCACCTGTGTTCATAGGTAATGCCATGTCCTTTTTTGTAAGTTCACAAATTAACTCATACCATGGACCAAGCTGATCGTTATGAAATGCACGAGACGTTAATGTGACACGGTCTGCTTGATCCTTTAGTGCTTGGATAATTTTCGGATGACGATGTCCCTGATTCACCGCTGAATATGCACTTAACATATCCATATACTTATTTCCTTCTGGATCCTCTACCCAGACTCCTTCAGCCTTTGAAATAACGATTGGTAGTGGATGATAATTATTAGCACCAAACTTTTCAGTTTGTTCAATAATTGATTGAGAATTTATTTTAGTTTCAACCATTTAGATTCCTCCTATTTAAACAATTCTTCGTTAAAGTTAAGTAAAACTCTTATTTAAATATTATGCAAGAAGCATGCCAACGTAAATTAGTTTGATTATTACCTACATTGGGTTATTAATAAGGTATTTACAGTGAAATAGTAGCATTTCAACTACTTCTCAAACAACATTAGTGCAAAAAAAGCTTGCACATAATGAACAAACAGAAAATATATTTTGCACTAAACATATAATACTCGCCGCTATGTGCAAAAAAATATTGCACCCCTTCCTTCAAATTCTCTATACTTAAACTAATTAAACGTTAGTGAGGCGTTATCATTGATTAATACAGAGATAGTAAAACAAAAGGCGATTGAACGCATGTTAAAAGAGATCGATATGGGAATTCATGTGGTTGATCATCAAGGTAAAACCATTATCTATAATCCAAAAATGGCAGAGATGGAAGGTATGAAAGCTGAAGATGTACTTAACAAAAGCCTAACAGAGGTTTTCTCCTTTCACCAAAATGAAGATAGCACTTTACTACAAGCCCTTCGGTATGGCACAAGTATTCCAAATGTAAAGCAAACCTATTTTAATAATCAAGGACAAGAAATTACTACTGTTAACAATACAATACCGATTTATGAAAAAGATGTTTTGCTAGGTGCTATGGAGATAGCACGCGATATTACCAAATTAGAAAAATTGATACGAGAAAATATAAACAAAAAGAGTAATACTCATTTTACATTCGATAGTATTATAGGTAGCAGCCTACTTATACAAGAGGTAATAGATGCTAGTAAGAGAGCAACTCGTACCAGTTCTTCAGTGTTAATTGTAGGAGAAACCGGTACAGGAAAAGAATTATTTGCCCAAAGTATTCATAATGGAAGTTCGCGTTCATCAAACCCCTTTGTTTCTCAAAATTGTGCCGCAATACCTGATAATCTTATTGAGGGACTTTTGTTCGGCACAAAAAAAGGAGCGTTCACTGGAGCAGTTGATCGACCTGGATTGTTTGAGCAAGCAGAAGGTGGCACATTATTACTAGATGAGATAAATTCCTTAAATCCTTCTTTGCAAGCCAAGTTACTCCGAGTAATACAAGAAAAAACGCTTAGAAGAGTGGGAGACACAAGGGATCGCAAAGTTGATGTTCGAATAATCGCCACTATGAATGAAGACCCTATCGATGCAATATCGAATGGCAGACTTCGAAAAGATCTATATTACCGTCTAAGTGTTGTCTCTCTCTTTATACCTCCTTTGCGTGTGAGAAAAACTGATATTTTAGAGTTGGCACATTCCTTCATACACAAGTACAATCAACTTTTTGCTATGAATGTTTCTATAATTGACGATGAAGTTTTGCAGATTTGGAATAAATATGATTGGCCAGGAAATGTACGTGAACTTGAGCATATTATCGAGGGAGCAATGAATTTAATTGAATATGAGGACACAATTTCTTTCCACCACCTCCCTATTCATTTTCGAAAAAAATCACAATTTAAGGTAGAAGGTGTTCAACCAGTATCTCTTGTGAATGAGAAAGATACAATACTGCCACTAGAAAAGTATATCGATAAAGTAGAAGCTGAATATATCCAAAAAGCATTGCAACAACACAACTATAATGTAACAAAGTCGTCCAAGGCCCTAGGGATGAGCCGTCAAAACCTTCAATATCGCATGAAGAAATTTGGGATACGTAAACGAAACTAATAGACAGCAAAAACCTTATTTCAGAGATAAGGACCAAATTTAATATGTAACGACAGTAACTATAGAATTTGAAATCCACATGTAAGAATAACCCATCCGAAGTTATAGACTGGATGAGCTTTTTATGCCCTTGCTCAGAAACACTTCTTTAAACACAAATAATTTTATACTATTTGATAAAACTAATAGAAAATTATATTTTATAAGAGTGAGGAGAACTCATGAGCACTGGTAAACGTTATTTATCTAGAAACCTTGTCCTCGAATCATTTCAAGATAAGACTTTATTACAGGAAATATGGGGAGAGTCTTGGGGTGTTTCAAGCGATGTTGGCAGACTAAAAAAAGTACTCTTGCACCGCCCTGGAACTGAAATCCAACAACTTGAACAAAACCCACGAGTTATAGAGGCTGGGGGGCTTCTTGCTGATTATATTAAAGGGACCAGACCTGAAGATCTGCAAGACAACCCAAAGGCAGATCTGGACATTTTACAAAGTCAACACAGCCATTTAGTTAAAGCCTTGCAGGATGAAGGTGTTGAAATTGTCTACCTTGAAGGCCAAACATATAATTGGCCAGAACGTGTATTTACTAGAGATTTAGGATTAGTCATACCTGGTGGTGTTATATTATCCAGGCTTGCACTATATATTAGATATGGAGAAACTCCATTATTAGCGAAAACGCTTAGTAATTTAGGAGCACCACTTCTAGGTTGTATCCAAGGAAATGGCTTTGTTGAAGGTGGAAGCTTCACGATGCTTGATGAAAAGACAGCAATTATTGGTCGTTCTGAACGAGTAAATTCAATAGGTATTGAACAGCTTCGTTTTATTCTTACATTACAAGAAATAGATTTAATAACCGTTGATTTACCGTCAACTATTATTCATCTTGATGAAGCGTTCTTATTACTTGATCGTAACAAAGCCCTAATTAATAAAACTTTGCTTCCTTATTGGTTCATAGATGAATTACATCGCAGAAAAATTGAGCTAATACATGTAGATCCGCGTGACCCAGCACTTTCAATTAATGTCTTACCTGTATCTCCCGGAAGAGTTATATTTCCTTCTACTGGTGTAAGAACGATGGAAGTTCTGCAAAACAATGGTATAGAGGTTATTCCTGTTGACGTCTCTGAATTCTATAAATTAGGAGGCGGCATCCATTGTCTAACATTACCTTTAATAAGAGAACCTGTTTCTTAAATAGTATAATTATTTTTATAGTACAAAAAAGTTGGTGATATAATGACGCAATATGTTTGGTATGCAAGCTACGGTTCTAATATTAATCGAGATCGTTTTCTTTGTTACATAAGAGGGGGAAAACCCTTTGGTTCAACTGTTACCGAAGTAGGTTGCAAAGATCCAACACTCCCTGTCGCAGAAGAAATCTTTACAATACCCTATCCACTCTATTTTGCTAAAAGCGCAGGAAGATGGAGATCTATGGGTGTAGCATTTATTGATTCAGAGCAAAAAAGTAATGAGGTCACTTATAGTAAAAAATATCTGATTACAACAGATCAATTTTTAGATGTACTTAAGCAAGAGAATAGCGGTATCGAAATTGATTTAAATTTACAAAAGGTTAAAAGTGAAGGTTGTTATACATTTCGTAAACAAGCGTGGTATGGAACCATTCTTTATCTTGGAGAGGATAAGGGCTATCCTATTTATACTTTTACTGCACCCTGGAACATGAATGAGATAACAGTAAATAAACCCTCACATGAGTATTTACAAACAATTATTACCGGGTTAAAAGAGTACCACTCTGGAGAAGTAATTTATCAATACTTTAAAGATAAGCCTGGTATAAGCGGTATTTATACAGATAAAGAGTTAACTGAATTGGTTTTTAGCTAGGCTATCAAAAAAATACTTGTACACTGCTTAGAAAATATGCTTTTTATTTTCATGAAAGAAGGATGAGATATTACTCCTCATCCTTTTTTTTCATTTCACTGTCTTAAGCACTAAAATATGTAATTACAAAAATAGAGTACTCGTAATTGAGTACTCCCATCTCTATCTAAAAAAGCGTTTCTATTTAAGTGAACTTTCAATTGCCTTCTCAAAAACTGCAACAATATCATCAGAATGCTCGATCCCTACCGAGATTCTCACAAGTTCATTCGTTATACCCAATCTTTCTCTCGCTTCTGAAGACAGGGCACGGTGTGAAGTCTTAAGAGGGTGAGAAACCGTTGTTTCCACTCCCGCCAAAGTAGGTACTAATTTTATCCAAGACAATGATTTAAAAAATCTGCTTACATCTACATTATTGGAAAGCTCGATTGACACCATCGCTCCATAACCTGCTTGCTCCTCTTGAAAAGGATAATAAACCTTTTTCACATCCTTATTCTCTCTTAGAGCCTCTGCTAATATGCGTGCATTGTTGGATTGCGTCTTCATACGTAGTGCTAGAGTTTTTAAACCTCTCACTGTTAACCATGCCTCAAAAGGACTTACATTCGCGCCTAAATTCACAACTTTTGATCGCGCTTTTTCAACAAGTTCCTCTCTGCCAACTATTACTCCAGATGTGACATCACTATGGCCACCGATATACTTTGTAGCACTGTGAATCACAAGATCTATGCCTAATTTGTAAGGATTGCAATGATAAGGTGTAGCAAAAGTATTATCAACAACAGTGTATAGGTCATGTTTTTCCGCAAGATCCACAACTGCTTCTACATTTTCAACACGTAATAATGGATTTGTAATTGTTTCAGTATATAAAAGTTTGGTATTCGATTTTATTGCCCGCTCTACCAGGTTGAAGTCAGTAAATGATACAAAAGTTGTTTCAATTCCCATATTTTTTAATTCTTCTTTTAATAAGTGAAAGCTTCCACCATAAACATCGTCTGCTGCCACAATATGGTCTCCACTCTTAACAACAGAAATAACCGCTGCTAAAATGGCAGAAATACCAGAAGAAGTTGCTATTCCTGCAGGTGCCCCCTCAATTGTCGCAACCATTTGTCCTAATTCATCTGGGTTCGGGTTCCCAGTTCGAGAATATAAGTAGTTTCCCTCTCCCTGATAGTAGCCTTCAAGGTCCTCTAGACTATCAAATGTAAATGCAGATGTTTGATAGATAGGAGTAACTTTACTGCGAATTGGGGTAGTCGTTTTTTTAGCACTATGCACAATTTTTGTTTCAAAACTGCTTTCCAACTTGTCCACCTTCTCTGTTGTGTATTGCTATTATTTTGAACTTCCAATCAGGTCATGTCAATTATATTTTTCTTAGTTCGTTAAATCATAATACACTTCTGTTATTCGATGTCTGATTACCAACTGGGACTTACGTGCTCTATCAGATAGATGACCAAAATCCTCTAACTTTTTTCCTAGTTACACGCATGGTTTCATATAAAAAGAAGCTACTAAAATAAGTAGCTTCTACGTTACATTTGATTATACATCGATTGGTCAGTAAAGTTTACATATACCAGATAAATCAATATACAAATTGCTGTCGTAATGAATCCCCACCCGAGTGTAAGTTGATCGATTAATAGATAATTATTACATAATTGCATTGTAGTATTTATATAGAGATAACCCATACCTAAATACTTAATTGTAAAAAAGATAAATATAATATTTTTACCCTTAGAAGTGAGCTTTTTCCAGCTATCTCGCAAAGGGACTCCCGCTAAAAGTGATAAACTTAGAAACTTAAATATCTCCATACTTGGTATCGTCAAGGTTTCATCCATGGTTTTTGGTATTGTCCAATATACCAAAATGACAATAAATAATAAAATACCCGGAACGCCATTACGATTCCATTTTTCAAAGAATCGAGGGAAACGATTTTGAAAAAACTTAGCCATTAAAAATCCTGAAAATACAATTAACGGCATTTGCATATGCATATGGACAATCATGATTGACTCTAAGAGATTAGCAACAGGAGGAAGCGCCAGGATGATAAAAATAAATAACCCATATAAGAATTGTTTCATCTTTATTTCCCCTCTCCCTCTTCTAAGATGCGATTTACCTTTGCAGCTGCTTCATCAACTAACGTGTAATCCATTACCTCTGCTAATCTGCCCTCTTTATCTACTAAATAAAAAGCCGAATTATGAGCAAAATTACCATATTGATCAGGGATTACAATGACACCAAAGGCGTCTAACAAAGCTTCCTGCTCATTCTGTTCTGGTACCCTCGCCATTCTCCACGTTTCTCCATCTGCATCAAAGTAATCTTTATACTTATCCAATGTAGCTGGATCATCTCGAGTAGGATCAAAACTAATACTTAAAAAGACAATATCCTCTCCTATATATCGGCTTGGAATTTGTTCATATACGAGTGACATGTTCATTTCCAGTTGAGGACACACCGTCATACATGAGGTATAAAGAAAAGTGACGAATACATATTTATCTTTGAATTCAGAAATGGAATACTCTCGCCCGTTACTATCCTCAAGCATCACATTAGGAAAAAGCGGTTTATCTTCTACTAGTTGATTCACCCTTGCAGTCTCAGCTGTAAAAGCTGTAAACCCGTCAGTTCCCGTAAAATATAATGTAAAACCTAACATAAGGATGAGTAAACTGGCAATTGTACTATGTTTATCCTTAAACATAAAAACCACTTCCTACATTTCGTTTTTGAATGCTAGTTTAAAAACTACAAAGAGATAGCCCTCTCGATTGAGCTATCCCTTTGTCGACACTAGAAACTAGTTCTAGCCATTTTCCATTTACCACATTTTGTGTGGTGGTGATCCTGGAGGTGCATTGACAATCATATCGGTAAGAGGTATTACATACGCCATTGCAACTACTAGAATCATTAGAACTACCCAAAGTCCCCAACGTTCTGTCCACATAGGAGTTTTTGTAGCATTTTCTTCTTCCTCTGCGATTGGGAACTCTGTTACTCCCTTAGGAGCAAAGAACATCATATTAAATACTGCATACACTTGAAGGATAACTGCAACAATTAGGAATGTACCTCCAACAGCCAAGAACATTAAATATGGATCCCAACCAAGTGCAGTTGCATTTTCAAAATAAGTTGAGTATGAAGTTCTTCTAGGTGAACCTAATAATCCAACCCAGTGCATCGCACCTGACATAAAGATCATTCCTATTGTCCAAATAATTGTCTGAACAACACCCAGCTTATTCATTCCTGGTGTAAGCACGCGTTTTGATACATACGGTACTAACCAATAACTAATTCCGAAGAAAGTCATTACTACTGACATACCTAATGTTAAATGGAAATGTCCAACGATCCACATTGTATTGTGCACAACTTGGTCTAATTGGTTAGTAGTTTGTGCAATACCACCAGCACCTGCAGGGATAAACGCAGCCATTGCTATGAAAGGTGATAAGAAACGAACATCTCCCCATGGTAACTTTTTAAACCAACCTAAAGCTCCTTTTCCACCCTTTTTTCTTCCAGTACGCTCAAATACTGCGAACATCGCATAAGCTGTCATTAAAGATGGGAACCCAATTGCTAAACTCATAAAAACATGTAGGAATTTAACTGAAAGATTAATTCCTGGGTCAATAATTTGATGGTGGAATCCACCAGTGATATTCATAATTACTAAAGCGATAACTACAACACGTGTTAATAAATCACTCCAACGTTTTCCGCCAATAATTTTAGGTATAATTACATACCAAGCAGAAACCGCTGTTAGATACCAAATATTAACTGCTGTATGTCCGAATGCCCAGAATAAAGTACGTGAAACCATTACATTAATTGTATCAACCCAGCCTAAAGTCCAAGGGATGATTAAGAAAAGAACTTCAACTGCAACGAATGCTGTTGCACCAACTAATAGTACAAACACACCAGTAGCAAAGAATGATAGAATTGGAAGGTGTTTACCTTTGTTTTGCTTTCTCCAGGTAGCAACCTGAATGAATGCTCCTAATGCAAGTATCCAAATCCCTACAACAACCAGCGCTAACCCAAAGTAAAAGACCGGATGTGCTGCCATTGGTGGATAGAAGGTATACATAACTGACGCTTTATTCATTAGTACTGGAATTACCACTAGCACTAATCCGACCATTTTGGTCCAGAATCCAACCCATGCAAGCTTTCTTACTTTAGGGAGTAATCCTCCTAAATCATGTGAGAGTCCTGCGTAGAAATAACCAATCGTAAAAAATGCTGAAAGTACAACAACTAATAGCAACCCGTGTGCTGTTAATACTTGATAGTAATCTAGCCAAGTTGGTAATTCAAGAAGACCTGCACGATTCAATCCTTGTAATAATCCTAAAAACCCACCTAATAATAATGCGATAAATGCTACTGACAAATAGGATTTTGTAATTCTTGCATCCTCAAGACTTATACCTAAAGCTTTATTTGTTTTTTCTTTAAACGTTTTAATAGCTCCTGTTTGTGGTATTGCTGTTTCCACTACTCAGCCCTCCTTTATTTAACTGTTATTGTTGTTGACATCATTTGGTGACCTGCGCCACAGTACTCATTACAAAGTACTAAATACTCACCTGGCTCATCAAAAGTCTGTGTAATTTTTTGAATCTGACCTGGCATTACCATTGCATTAAGGTTCGTACCAGCAACTTGAAATCCATGAACAACATCTTTTGAAGTCATTGTAAAATGAACAGTTGATCCAGCTGGAACTTCAATGTTTCCTGGATTAAAACTAAAGATTTCTAAAGTCATTACAACCTCAAATTCATTTTCACCAATTTGTGTAATACCTGGTTTGTCAAATGGAGCCGTCTCATCCACCTTTTGTGGATCAATTGTTTCCATATGACTCGGTGGTCCCATTTCTAGCGCGAATGCTTGGTATCCTGTAATAAGCATGAATGCAATGATCATACCGAAACTAATTGTTAGCCATACTTTTTCATCACGATGCATATACTTTTCCCCTCCTAAAATCTAGCCATGAAAAGCCCAAATAATAATAAATATGTGGCAAGAATAACTGCTCCAACCACTCCTACTGAAATCCAGGTTCCTACTAATGGTGCTTCATGTTCGTTACCCAACTTTTTATTTCGGTTTACCTTAGCTCCCATTCAATTAACCCCCTTAGAGTTTGTTTCCTTCTTGATTCCATATTAATTAGTAATGATTCTCATTGTAGTGAACTGAATCACACTTTAACTGTAATTTTTTTTACACATAACATTTTCAATGTATGCTAGCGACTTACCAACACTTGATATTAGTAGGTTTTTAAAGTTTGTAACACTGTTAACTTGTAAAAAAATGAGCTAAACGCAAAAATGACAAATCGGTGAACTAACTCCGATTTGCCATTTACGTTTACCCCTATTTACTTTCTAATGATCCTAACCGATAAATTATAAACCTTTCATAAGGATTACTTTCAGATAGCCCAGTAATGCTAATCTCTTCTTTACGTTCAAACGGTGTATGATTTTCTAAGAAATAGGTATATTCATTTGAGCCATAATATACAATCAAATCTATTTCCCTTGGTGAAGACTCATGAGAATGAAGGATGTTACTAACTATATTTTTAAAGATTTGAATGGAAAAGGGATTAAAAAAGTAGAATTTGTTATCCAGTGGGTGAATTTCATATTCTTCAGCAACACAATTATGCAAGTCAATTTGGTCTGCACGGCCCTTCGTATATTTCAAATAACGTGTCTTATTCTGAACAGCCTCTTGGTATAAACTCTTATCAACCTCTACTCCAACTACAGTTGCACCAAATAAATGATGTAGATAAAATAACAATCTTCCCTTGCCACATCCAAAATCCACAATACGATCTTTACTAGTTACTTGATATTGTTTACACAGCTGTTCAAGTCCTTGATAAGGTGTTGGCTCATAACGATGGTAATGAACAGATGGACTAAACCCTTTTTGCCCACCACTCGTTTTAATGTGTAATATTGCATCATAGTACTTCTCGTCCATATGTTTCTCCTAAAAAGTTTTCTTCTTGAATAACCTTTTGTTTCTACACTTCTTATTATAAATCTATATAAAAGAAAAAACTCAACTCATTTTGAGTCAAGTTTATAATAAAGACTAATATGCTGAAGCTTTTCTGGATTTCGAACCATATAGATGGTATGAATATAATTGTCTTTTTGGTCAAAGCAAATTACACTTTCTATTTCTCCCGCTACCATTAAAAGAAGTCCTACTTGCCCCTCAACTCGTATTGGTTCAACTGTATATTCACTATCGTTTCCGAACTTCTTCACCAACCCAAAAATAAATGCCGCTACTCTGTCCTTAGATTGAATAGGTACTAAAGCTGCCTTTACCTTTCCTCCACCATCTGAATAAAGAACTGCATCCTCACTTAATAAGCTGAGAAGATGTTCCATTTGTCCTGTCGATGCTGCAATAACAAACTGGTGAACCAGTTGTTGAAGCCTTTCATTTCCACTCCTATTTTCAACAACCTTATAATCTAGCTTTTTATTAGCCCTACTAAAAATCTTTCTGCAATTCGTCTCTTCCTTATTCACCATACTCGCAATTTCTTGATAATCAAATTCAAATACTTGTCTTAACACAAATACCGCTCGCTCAATAGGGCTTAGCTGTTCCATCAATGTCTGCAGTGCATAGGAAACCTGGTCCTTTTGTAATACTTTCAAGATTGGGTCATTTTTTCCATGTGTGACTACCGGTTCCGGCAACCATGGCCCTGAGTATAATTCTCGTTTCTTTTTAGCCGATTTCATATAATCAAGCGACTTGTTTGTAACCATTTTACAAAGATATGCTTTTGGATTGCTAACCGTTTGAAAGTCAGCCTTCTCCATTCCCAGAAGAACATCGTGTAAAATATCTTCTGCCTCAGTAATCGTCCCTGTCATTCGATAAGCAATTGAAAAAAGCAATGGCTTATATTGTAGATATAAACTTTCATCTAACATTCTCCATCACACCCTTTAACTAGATTCCAAGATAGTCTCCGCAACTTGAACCGCACTATTAAAACTGGCATCGACCAGCATGCCTTCTCCTCCTACCCAATCACCAGCAAGGTAAAGTCCTGGAATGTGTTTGACACTATGAGTAGGCCTACCCAAAAGTCCACTTTTATCTGCCTTAACAGCACTATGGGAAACTGTCATTCTAGGAAGATACCTTTTATAAATAACAAAATTCTCCCATCCAGGCTGTATCCGATCCATGAAATCTACTAGCTCTGTTAGAACTTGATCTTGGTCCTCTATTCCAGAAGCACTCAAATATTTCATTACGTGTACGACGTGATTTTTCCCATCATAACTTAACTTGGTTACATTTGAATGATTGGAATAATAAAATGGTTGCTCCAAACCCAGAGCAAAATGAATATTGCGTAGTGGTAGGCTACTTAAAATAAGATCTAAACATGCTACTTTAACTGGCTTAAGATTTTTAAAAGTATCAAAATCTACTGGATTTCCGTATTCTCTGAGCAATGCAGTAACCTCTTGTGGACTTACAGTAGATACAATATTTTTAGTATCAATAGGATCTCTACCTTGTGTAAGGACCTGCATGTTTGGAAAGACACCTTTGATTTGTTCTACCTTTGCCCCTGTTAAAAATGCAACTCCATACTCCCTTGCCTTCTCTTTTAATGCACGTATCATTGTTTGCCAACCATCTTCAAGGTAAATTGCATTCCCTAGTTGAAGCTGCCTTAACGCAGCACCAGCACTTATTTCATCAATATCATTACTATAAGTGGCTAACCGAATAAGCATTTGAATAAATTTCCTTACTTCTTCACTCTTTATATTATGATTGAGCCATTTACTTAATCGCACTGATTTCATACTAGATGTATCGATTTTCTTATAAGTTGTAAAAAACCGGAGCGCCTCTTTTTTACCATTCCAACTAAGCATTGGGCTAGTTAATAGTTTAAGTGCGTCACCCGGTAAATCATATACATTTTCCTTATCTACAATTTTACCACTAGTTGGGACCTTTCCACCTTTTACTTCCAGTTCCAGTTCAGTTAACACTTTATATGCAATTCCTTTCTCGTAAATCGCATGTGGACCTAGATTTAAATAAGAGCCGTGCTTTTCAATTGTCTGTCCTCTACCACCTAGTTGTTTAGACTTCTCTAGTACAAGCACCGCTTTCCCCGAGCGCGCTAGAAATGTTGAAGCAACCAAACCCGCAACACCGCCACCAATCACTACACAATCCCAAACCTTGTTATCCACTACCATTTCCCCTTTCTGTTTTTACACACAAGACGATTTGAGATGGTGGATTGTGACATAAAATAAAAAGTTTTCATATTAAAATATACCGGCTGTGCTTTTACTTTTCATTACGCAAAAAGCGTGTGTTCTATAATAACGAACTCACGCTTTTATTTCCGCACTGGGAATCTTATTTAAAATAACCCGGTAATGTAACAATTACCATTAGTAAAAAGATGATCATTATATAGTTTACAGAATATAAAAAGTTCCATCGCGCCCATTTTAGGTCATCTTTTATGAATAGACCATAGACGGCAAGAAGGAACCAACCTACATTAAGGATGGTTGCTAGTACAATAAAAACTGTGCCTAATTGCGTTAAAAAGAATGGTAAAGGCAATAAACACAAAACATAAAACACTATATGTTTTTTTGCTGTTAAAAAACCCTTTGTAACCGGAAGCATCGCTACTCCTGCTGCCTTGTATTCAGCATGCTTTCTCATCGCAATTGCATACGTATGAGGCATCTGAAAAATAAACAACAGTAAGAATAAAATGGCAGGAACAGTGTGGAGGCTACTTCCGACTGCAGTCCACCCAATTAAAGGAGATACAGCACCTGAAATACTACCAATAATGGTATTAAAGGTGTATCTTCTCTTTGACCACATTGTGTAAAGAACTACATACGTAAACCAACCAATGAACGTATATATTACTGCCTCTGTTGTAGTAAAAAATAATAAAATAAATCCAACAGCAGTTAATATAATACCCAATAGTAAAACAAATCGCAGTGTAAAATGCCCAGTCACTGTGGGTCTTTTTTTTGTTCGTTCCATTACTGTATCTATATCAACATCAAACCAATTATTAATGATCAGTGCTCCCGCCATAACCATTGTACTTCCCAACATGGTTAGTAAAAAGACTCCCCAGTAATCCACAATTGAGACATTAAAGAAGTAGATCGCTAACCAAAAACCTGAAAATACGGGAAGTACATTTGCAAGTAAGACACCTGCTTTTAGTAAGGATTTAATATCTGCAATAAGTAATGATATCTTTTGTTTACCTACTAGAGCAGATGCCATTTCCTTATTCATACTCATAACCTCCCTTGATACGAACATTACTTGTCAGTGTATATTTTATAACAAATTGCTATTCATAGATGAGATATTCCTCACACCTATATTGACTAAAGCTATGAAATAGATCAAGCATAATTTACCAGGTCATTTTTTTAGTAAAAGCGAAACTAATTAATATTTACTTCGTATATATAGTAGAATAGAAAGGAAATACCTATCTATTCTAGTTAATCATACACCACGGAGGTAAATAAAAACATGAAAAAAATTCTTGCAGCTATAGTAGCACTATCCCTTATCCTTTCACCAGTTGGCAACTTTGTTTTTCAAGATTCTACAACAACCGTTGAAGCAAAAGGGTACAAGTCAGGTAAAAAGAGTTTCAACAGTAATATAGGTAACCAAAATAAATCCAATTTCCAACAGAAAAAAAACACAGATACAACTACTACGAATAAGTCGACTACAACAACACCAAAAGGTGGACTTATGTCTGGTGGATTAATGAAAGGCCTAATGCTTGGTGGACTTGCTGGTTTCCTATTTGGCGGCCTGCTGTCTAATATGGGTGTACTTGGTTCTTTCTTTGGATTAATGATTAACATTATTGCTATTTATGTTCTTTTCTCAGTTATTCGTAAAATTTTCAATCTAGTAAGGAAAAAGAAAAACGAGGAAAATTCATGGAGAAACTAATTCTTTCTGAACAAGAAATTATTAACGCTATTTGCGTATATATTGGCTTGAAGAAACAAGTAAAGCCAGAAGAAGTTGAAGTAGAATTAATGTATGATGATGACTATGGCTTTTCAGCGGAAGTATTTGTACAAGACCGAAAACAAGTACTCATCATGGCTAACTTAATTGAAGCAATCAGGCTATGGCTTGGAGAATTCCTAAACAGAGATCCTTATGCTGGTATAAAGCTTGTACTAGATGATAACGAAGGAATAATCGCACATATAAAGTGAAACTTCAATAAGTGGGGGTTTTGTTCATCCCCCACTTATTGTTAGTCACGCAAAGCCTGATTGATTTTTCTAAGGGCTAAAGCCCTAAGAAAAACCTGATCTCACCAATCGGGGTGTTAGCGTCCGTTATCTCCCCCTAAACGTCTTCGTTTCACATCACGTTTATAGGTGGGAGTATTACGGACGATTACACCGGGATAAACTAACTAATAGCAAAAGCTCATCTCCCCAAAAGGAAGATGAGCTTTTATTTTTAATTTGCAATATACAATAGATTTTTTCCATTTTCTTTTGCACGGTATAGTGCTTGATCGGCAACCTTTTTAAGTGAATCCACCGTTGGTCCATGCTGAGGATACATGCCTACACCCGAACTAATTGACACTATTATTTTCTCATCACCCAGCAAAATGGGATGGTTTTGATAATAATTTTTCAAGTCAGCGTATAACTCTTCGACGGTTCGATCAATACGAGATTTGATAAGTATCATAAATTCGTCTCCCGCATAACGATATCCCTGTATATCAGGACCGCTTATTGACTTGATTCCGTCAGATAATGTCTTTAAATATAAATCACCAATGTCATGTCCATAGTTATCATTCATTTGTTTTAGGTTATCTGAATCTATCATCATTAATGTGAGCTTATCTTTTCCACTTTGGATTAGCTTTGCTAAATCCTCATGGAAAGCCCGATGATTCTTTAATCCGGTTAATTCATCAGTTCTTGACATTTTATAGATTCTTTCATATAAACGTGCTGTTTCAATGGAATTAATAACTTGGGCACCTATCATTTGTAATAAATCTTCATGTTCTTTGCGGTAGGCAAAGTCTCGGAAACTTTGTGCAGAGATAACACCCTTCACTTGGTCATCAATTACCACAGGGACAAATAAACAGGAACTTGTATCCTCTTCCCCTTCACCCATTTTTGTATCATATTCAAGAGACTGACTCTGCTGTTTTAAATGAACAATCTCTCTTGTCTTGATAACCTTTGAAGTATAGTTCTCGCCAAATTCAACTGTACTTGGTGGAGCCAGCTCTCCGTTATCCATTATAAAAATCAATTGTACTTGTGTATCTCCCTCATCATATAGCGCAATATAAAATGAGTCAGTTGGCATTACCTGAGAAACCATTTCGTAGGATTTTTGAAGTAGGATTTTTTCATTTAACGTTTTACTACATATTTGAGCAAACTCATGCAGTATTCGATAATGCTTATTCATCCAGTTCATATTTTCTATTTGCTCATTCATTTCATGAAGCTGTCTTAAAACTTTATCTGTAGTTACTTTTTGCTCTTCATTGTAAGCTTCATTTTCAAACAAATCACATATTTCTGGCGTGATAAGACTCTTCTCAGTCCCTACTTTTTCAAGCAATTCACTAATTTTCTTCAGCACATTTAGATTTCCTTTACTTTGGACCACTTTCTCCATTTGTAATCACTTCCAAAATTAGAGTTCATTTGAAAAATCTAGCTACTTTTTACTTTTGAAAAAACGAGTGGCGTCTCCCACTCTTATAGATTCCTAATCTATTATTTTAACAGGCTGTTATATAGGTAAATATTACCATATTAATCTTTACTAAAGTATAAAAAAAAGACTAATCCTCTACCGATTAATCTGCGTTTCTTCTAATACGACTTATCTCGGCAACTGGCTGGCATATTCTAAATTGATTTTAGCCCCTATAGTTTTGCGTCTCCATTTTTCAATGAATTTGCCCTACTTTATTCTATTATCAAACTAAAGTGTTCTTTAGGTTTACTATAATTATATTTCTTATTTTAGTCTGGGTCAATTATAACCGTATAGGAAATATAACTCGATGCCGACTTATTCCTAAACAATATTTTTAAAATATGGGCAAGATTATTGAATTATTTGCCGATTCATGTATAATTATGCCGAATTGAAATTATTTTAAACAGATAAATAGTAGAGAAGGGGGTCGCCATGAGTAATATACCTATTATTCAATTTAAAGGTGTAACAAAACAATATGATTCTGATCAACCCGTCCTTGATAATGTAAGTTTTGAATTTGAACGAGGTAAGTTCTATACGCTTCTAGGTCCTTCTGGTTGTGGAAAAACTACCATCTTGCGTTTAATTGCCGGATTTATTGAACCATCTCAAGGAGAGGTTTATTTTAATGGAAAGAAGATTAATTCAGTTCCTGCTAATAAACGTCAAGTAAATACTGTATTTCAGGATTATGCTTTATTTCCGCATCTAAATGTATTTGAAAATGTTGCATTTGGATTACGAATTAAGAAATTAAAAAATACTGATATTGAAGCTAAAGTTAAGGAAGCACTTAGCTTTGTTAATCTAGCAGGATACGAAAAACGAGAAATCAAAGAAATGTCCGGTGGGCAGAAACAGCGTGTTGCAATTGCCCGTGCTATTGTTAATGAACCAGAAGTAATTTTACTAGATGAGCCGCTATCAGCACTTGATTTGAAGCTACGTACTGAAATGCAGTATGAACTAAGAGAGTTACAGCAGCGCCTAGGGATTACCTTTATTTTTGTTACTCATGACCAAGAAGAGGCACTTGCCATGTCGGATGAAATATTCGTTCTGAATGAAGGCCAAATCCAACAGAGTGGCACCCCAACTGACATATATGACGAACCAATTAATCGCTTTGTGGCTGATTTTATTGGAGAGTCGAATATCGTTAAAGGGAAAATGCATCGAGATTTCCTAGTTGAATTTGTCGGTAAAACATTTGACTGTGTTGACCAAGGATTTAGTGATAATGAGCCGGTGGAAATAGTAATACGTCCTGAAGACTTAGAAATCACAACATTAAATCGAGGAAAACTTCAGGTCGAAGTAGACTCCCAGTTATTCCGTGGGGTTCATTATGAGATTTGCTGCTTTGATAAAGACGGAAATGAATGGCTGGTACATTCCACTAAAAAGGCTACCGTTGGGGATGAAATTGGACTTTATTTTGATCCTGAAGCTATTCATGTTATGCGTCTTGGAGAGACTGAAGAAGAATTCGACCGACGTTTAGATGCATATACGGATGGGGAAAGCCATGGAAAATAGGCTTACTCGTAATCTATATATCATCCCTTATGCATTGTGGATTGCCATCTTTGTCATTGCACCAATTTCTCTCGTACTCTACTATTCCTTTTTTGATATAGAGGGAAATTTATCATTAATTAATTATAAGACGTTTTTTACACCAATCTATTTAAAAATGACACTTAGCTCATTTTGGTATGCATTTTTAATAACGGCTATTTCTTTAGTTGTTGCATATCCAACAGCATATTTATTAACAAAAACAAAGCACAAGCACCTTTGGTTATTGCTACTAATTGCTCCGTCATGGATTAACTTGCTTTTAAAAGCCTATGCATTTTTAGGAATCTTTTCAACCTACGGAATAACAAACAGCCTTTTAGAGGTCCTGGGTATTGGTTCGCAGCAATTACTATTTACTGATTTTAGCTTTATATTTGTTTCAGTTTATATTTTTATTCCATTCATGATATTACCAATTTTCAATTCATTAAATGAGTTGAATCCAAGTCTAGTTGATGCTGCAAGTGATTTAGGTGCTTCACGCTGGACAACGTTCCGAAGAGTTACTTTTCCATTAACCATTCAAGGTGTAAAATCAGGATGTCAGATTGTATTTATTCCTGCCTTATCACTGTTTATGCTTACACGACTGATTGCCGGTAACAAGGTAATCACACTCGGGACAGCTATTGAGCAGCAATTCCTTGTCACACAGGATTGGGGCCTGGGCTCTACAATAGCCGTATTCCTAATCATCTTTATGGTGTTAATTATGGTTGCAACTGGTAACCGTAAGAAAAGAGGTGCGTAATATGAATAACAGACTTTCGATTTCATCAAAAGCATATTTGGCAATCATCTTTTTCATACTTTACGCTCCCATTTTCTTTTTAGTTTTCTATTCTTTTAACAGTGGCGGAACAATGAATGATTTTGAAGGGTTTACACTTGATTGGTACAAAGAGCTCTTCCAGGATACAAGACTACTTATAATTGTGCTTAATACAATTGTTATAGCTCTACTATCAGCACTAATTTCTACTATAATAGGTGTTCTCGGAGCGATTGCCATTCACTCTGTAAAACGAAATCAAACTCAGAATGCTCTGTTATCTCTTAACAATGTGTTAATTGTTAGTCCTGATGTAATTATTGGTGCTTCTTTCTTAATATTATTAACGTTAGTTGGCATTAAGCTCGGTTTCTATTCAGTGTTACTATCTCACATTGCATTTTGTATACCAATTGTTGTACTTATGGTTCTTCCTAAATTAAAGGAAATGAGTCCAACTTTACTCGATGCAGCTCGTGATCTTGGTGCTAGCCGTTGGGATGTTTTCACTAAAGTTATTCTTCCGTATATTACACCAGGGATTTTTGCTGGCTTTTTTATGGCTTTAACATATTCCTTTGATGACTTTGCGGTTACCTTCTTTGTAACCGGAAACGGTTTTACAACACTATCTGTTGAAATCTATTCATTAGCTCGTAGAGGAATTGCGTTAAATATTAATGCATTATCCACTTTATTGTTCGTATTTACAATGATCCTTGTCATTGGATACTACTTTATCTCACAACGTAGTAATGTTAAAGGATTGGGGGTACGAAAATGAGTAAATTAGTTCGTGCTTTCTTAGCAATAAGTATTGTTTCAGGAGCCCTTCTCTACCTTATCCACCACTTAAATTCGTCACAAGGCCTATCAGGCGGAAATACCCTGACGATATTTAACTGGGGTGATTATATCGATATGGAGTTAGTTGAACGTTTTGAAGAGGAAACAGGCATTAAAGTAATCTATGAAACCTTTGACTCTAACGAAGCAATGATGACAAAAATTGAACAAGGTGGTACAACCTATGATATTGCTGTACCGTCAGAATATATGATTGATAAAATGCGCCAAGAGGATTTACTTATACCGCTTGACCATTCAAAACTACCTAACTTAAAAAATATTGATGAGCGATTTATGGATCTTCCCTTTGATCCAGGAAACCAATATTCAGTTCCTTATTTCTGGGGTACGGTTGGGGTTGTCTATAATCCTACAATGCTTGATGGATTGGAAATTAAAAGTTGGAATGATCTATGGGACCCCGCTCTTAAAAATGAGATTTTGCTTATCGATGGTGCAAGGGAAGTTATCGGAATGGGTCTTAATAGTTTAGGTTACTCCCTAAATGATACAAATACCGAGCATCTGAAAGAAACAAAAGAAAAACTCATCTCCCTGAGTCCTAACATTAAAGCAATCGTTGGAGATGAAGGTAGAATGCTGCTCGAAAATCAAGAAGCCTCAATTGGTATCGTGTGGTCTGGAGTAGCATCAGAAATTATGTGGGAAAATGAAGATTTAGAATATGTTGTTCCGATCGAAGGATCAAATCTATGGTTTGATAACATGGTTATACCAAAAACAGCGAAGAACATTGATGCTGCCCATCAATTTATTAATTTTATACTGGATGCTGAAGCTGCAGCCCAAAATACAGAGTATGTTAGTTACTCTACACCGAATAAAGAAGCACTTCAGTATATGCCTGAAGAAATGGTTAACGATGAACGTTTTTATCCATCACCAGAGCTAACTGAAAGGCTTGAAGTATACGAGAATTTAGGTAAAAAGAATTTATCTATTTATAACCAAATCTATTTAGAGTTTAAGATGGCACAAAATTAAATTAGAAAAGCCCAAGGCGCCCGCCTATCGGCGACAAGCATAAGACAAGCGCTGACAGAAGGTGCTTTTTACCTTCCGAAGCGATTGGCTTATGACCTCGAGCCGATGGCGCCTGAAGCTAGACACCAGAAACTAAGTTGAAAATTACATACATTCTAAACTGTTAAAACAAAGTAGCCAGCCCTAAGTCACGGGCTGGCTTTTCTAGTTACTGCTCTTTACTTACTGCTTTATCTTTTTCAAGTAGCACAATTAATCCTGGAAGTAAGACACCACGAATTAAGAATGTATCCAATAATATACCTACTGCAACAATAAACCCGAAAACGAATAATAATTGAATAGGCTGTGTCATAAGAACTGCAAAGGTAGCAGCCAGGATTAGACCAGCTGATGAAATAACTCCACCTGTATTAGCTACCGCAATTTCTACTGCTTTTTTAACAGAATGTTTTCTTCGTTCTTCTTGGAATCTAGAAATTAACATGATATTATAGTCAATTCCCAACGCAACCAAGAACACAAAGGAATATAGCGGAACCCGATTACTAATAGTTCCAATATCAAAGAATAAATCTGTCAGGAACATACCTAATCCTAATGCAGCCAGGAATGAAACTAAGATGGTCCCCATCATATAAATCGGCATCTTATAGGACTTCGTCAGAAATATTAACATAATAAATATCAATATAGTTTCTAATACCACAATTAATATAACATCTCGATTATTTACATTCCGGTCGTCTACTTTTTTCGGTGTTTCTCCTGCAAAATAGAGGGTACCTTCGACATCAGCATTCTTCAAAATGTCTTCTGAATTAGAGATAATTCCCTCCATCGCATCAATGGTTTCGACATCATATGGCCCTTCTTCAAATGTTAGGCTATATGAAAGGACTCTACCTTCATCTGCAGTATTGGTTAATCTCACACTACTTACAAGCTCTTGATTTGATAATTCAGCCTGTAGCGCTTCTTGTTGAACAGGTTCAGGTGTTTTCTTTGCTTCAAATAACACAGTTGTTGGTGCAAGGTCACCCTTTTCAAACTTTTCCTCAATTATTTCATAACCTTGACGAGAAGGCATGTCCTCGGGAAATGATTTCATTGTGTCGAATTCATAAGTTAGGTTGAACATATTTAGAGCTGATACAAGAAGAATTACACCTACTACCGAAACAGATAACACTGGTTTTCTAACGACAGTGCGGCCAACCTTGCTCCAAAGAGAGCTATCCTTTACTTGATCTTCTCCAACCTTCGGAACTTTTGGCCAGAATGACTTTCTACCAAAAAGAGCGAATAATGCAGGAACAAGAGTAATCGATGCTGCCATTATCACAACCATCGTTGTAGCAAAGGTTGGAGCGAAGTTTTTGTAATCTCCGAACTCTGCAAAGAATAACACTAACATTGCCGCTAAAACCGTACCACCTGAGAAAAATACAGGCATTCCAGTTTCCCTCATTGCTTCCCTCATCGCTTCAAACTTATTCTCATGCTTCTTCAGTTCTTCGCGGAAACGTGAGAACACAAATAGCGAATAATCAATTACGGCAGCAAATAAGAGAATCGACATAATTGATATGGTTTGGTTGCTCAATAACAATCCTGCTTTTCCAAAGATGCCTAGAAGCTGCATAACTACCTCATACACAAATACAGCCGCTAATAATGGAATAAGTGCTAGTAATGGTGAACGGTAGATAACAATTAAAAGAATTAAAATAAGACCAACCGTTGATAAAATAAGAACTAAATCTGCTCTTGAGAATAAATCAAGTGAGTCAGTACCGATTCCCGCCGGCCCCGTCACATATAACGTTACTCCAGAATACTCATTTACAATGTCAATTATCTGATCCTTAGAATCTCTAATCTCTTTCGTTTCTAACTCTGAACTAAAAGCGATTGGAATAATAGCTGTTGTTTGATCCTCAGAGAAAAAACCCGCAGCTGCTTGTGGTGGTAGTTCTCCGAGTGCAATTATTTGTTCAACACCTGGAATTTTCTCTCCTTCAATATCATTAAAAATAGTCAAAAGTTCACTAAATTCAAGTTTCCCATTTTCGGACTGAAATACTAAGATTCCAGGTGTACCATCGTCATCCTTAAAATATTCATTCACTTTATTTTGTGCAATTACTGACTGTGCATCTTCCGGCAATGAATCAATTGTTGTTACTTCATAATCCTTTGCATTTGGAGCAAATAACGCCAACACCATTGTAATGACCAACCATGCTGCTAGCGTTATCCACATCCCCTTTTTAGTAGACACTCGATCAGTAACTGCTTGTAAGAAATTCTTCATTCGTTATATCCACTCCTAATTTAGCTATTTGCTGAACATCAGCATTAAAATGTGACACAAGTGTCACTTTTGATTAAAATAATAATTGACACTGTTACCAAAATTATTATCTTTCAAAAGTAACAGATGTGTCAATTATTATTCATTATAAATTCCATGACTAATTATTTCCTTTATTGAGTTAACCCACTCTGAATGCGGCACTTCAAAGTGATTGGGGATTACTACTGACTGAAAGATATAACCTAAAACTAAAGAATCAGGTATGGACTGTTTTAGTACTTGTTCTCTCCTACCTAGCTGTATAAAATTCTTAAGGCTATGATACATATCTAGATGTAGCTTCTCCAGTTTCCTCTTGTTTTCTTGAACCTTCTTATCCTTATGTGTCGGCACATGCTTTCCTAATTCAATCAATTGTTGTATTGCTGGATTTTTAAACATATGGTCAATTAGAAAATGTAACTGTTCTTTGAAACCACCGACTGTCTCAATTGCCTCAAGACCTGTAAGAAATTTATTCATCTCATACAACATATACTCTGTAATCAGCACATCTTTGTTATCAAAATATTTATAGATTGCACCACGAGATACCTGCAGGCGCTCTGCCAGTAAGCTAAAGTTAAACCCATCATAGCTGTGTTTTAATAAAATTTCCTCTGTAGCTTGATACAGATCATCTGTAGTGAATTTTCGTTCACGTGCCATTCTTCTCCCCCCGAACCGCACAGTATTAAATGGTTCATTATATTCTTTTATACATAGATTTTAACGACTAGGCTTACGACGGGTGACCAATTCTGGATTTTTTCTCGTGTTGGGCTTTCATCGGGCTTATGAGTGACCTCGGAATTTTTCTTCGCTCTGGGCTTTCATCAGGATTATGAGTGACCTCAGCACGACCTTCCCCTTCGCTCAGGGCTCTCATCTGCCTGATAAGTGATCCCACTAATAATTTTTCATTTTCGCTAGTCCCTCACAAACACCTAGGCCTATCAACTACAAAAATCAACCTATCAATTCAATCTTCGCCACTGCCTCACAGTGAACAGTTTGAGGAAACATATCTACCGGTTGTACTTCAACCGTTTTAAATCCTCCATCCTCCAAAATTCGTAAGTCTCTTGCAAGAGTAGCTGGATTACAAGACACATATACGACTCGCTTTGGTTTCATTTCAATAATAGTCTGTAGTAAGGCTTCATCACAGCCCTTTCGAGGCGGGTCAACAACAATGACATCTGCTTTAATCCCTTCCTTTTTCCAATTAGGGATAATTGTTTCTGCCTCACCTACAGCAAATTCCGCATTCTCTATTCCGTTTAATGCAGCATTTCTTTTTGCATCTTCGATTGCTTCAGGGACAATTTCAACTCCGTATACCTTTTTCGCTTGTTGAGCTAAAAATAGTGAGATTGTTCCAATTCCACAATATGCATCAAATACCGTTTCACTACCTGTTAACTCTGCATACTCTAACGCTTTATCATAAAGTACCTTTGTTTGCTCTGGATTTACTTGATAGAAAGATCGTGCAGAAATAGCAAACTTTATAACACCAATGTTATCGTAAATATACTCTTCGCCCCAAAGAACAGTCGTTTCATCGCCAAATATGACATTCGTTCGCTTTGGATTAACATTTTGAACGACTGATTTAACATTAGGAATTTGATCCACAATTTCAGAAATGATTTTTTCTTTATTCGGAAGCTCCTTTGTCCTTGTGATTAGAACAACCATCACTTCGCCTGTCACAAGACCATAACGAGCCATAATATGACGGAGCGTACCTTTGTGGTTTTTTTCATCATAAGCTGGAACCTTATACCTATCACAGATTGACTTTACCTTTTGGACTACTTCATCGTTTTTTTCTTGTTGAATTAAACAGGCTTCCATATCAATAATTTCATGACTTCTTTGTTGGTAAAAACCAGCTACAAGTCCACCTTCTCTGTCTGCCACTGGAACTTGCGCCTTGTTTCTGTACCGCCAAGGGTGCTCCATACCAAGAACTGAATGAACTTTTAAATCAGACAATTTCCCAATACGTGTCAGTACCTCTTGTACTTGTTTATGCTTTGCAACCATTTGTCCTTCATAGCTCAAATGCTGTAATTGGCAGCCTCCACACTCTTTAAACACGGGACAAGGTGCATCAACTCTAAACTTACTTTTCTCATAGATTTCTATCAGACGACCAAATCCATACCCTTTTTTAACTTTGATTACTTTGATTTTCGCACGTTCATCCGGCAGCCCATCTGGCACAAAAACAGGGAAGCCATCTATTTTGGCTACACCCGCACCGTCATGTGTGAGATCCTCGAACGTGACATCATAATATGTATTTTTTTCGATTGGTGGATTTACTGTTGTCATTATTATACTTCCTTTACGTTCAAATGCTGAGACGATTGTATCATATGTAGGATATCGTTCGCCAATTTATACAATACATAACTATCCTATTAGCTAAAAAAAATCTGGCAGTTAGCCAGATTTTTCGTTACATTTGTACCGCTTTATCTTTAGAAACAAGTACATCTATATGCTTATAGAGGTTAACGAATTCCCCCGGGAGAAGCCCCCCATATTCACCGTCTAAGTTCAATTGCATTTTCTCTGTAGGGTTCACCTTAATTCGATTCGCTTTTGTATATAATACATGCGGGTCATTAATATGCTCTCCACGAATTGCAAGTGTCGCAACCTTAATAAAGTCCGCTAAATTTGCCTTTTTTAGAATCAAAAGGTCAAACAGCCCATCATTTAAAGATGAATCTGGTGCTAGCTTTTCAAAGCCACCTACTGAGTTTGTTAATGATACTAGGAAAAGCATAACTTCTCCTTCAAACAACTTTCCATCGTATTCGATGCTTACTTCAGTAGGTTTTATGGAAGGAAGCATCTCCATTCCTTTTAGGTAATAAGCAAGTTGTCCCAGCATCGTCTTAAGCTTGCTTGGGACTTCATAGGTTAGTTCTGTTAGCCTACCTGCGCCGGCAATATTAATAAAATATTTATCATTCACTCTGCCAATATCAATAGGAACCGATAGACCATTTACAAGTACATCACAAGCACCCTCAATATTACGCGGAACTCCTATAGCACGTGCAAAGTCGTTTGTTGTCCCAACTGGTATGATTCCAAGTGTTGGACGATACTCCTGTTCAGCCAAGCCATTAACAACCTCATTTATCGTGCCGTCTCCACCCGCTGCAACAACAAGATCATATTTTCTTTCAACAGCAATTCGAGCCGCATTTGTTGCATCTCCGGCCCCTGTTGTCGCATGACAAGAAGTCTCATAACCAGCTTCTTCCAGCCTCATTAATACATCAGGAAGGTGTCTCTTGAATAGTTCTCTACCTGATGTTGGATTATATATAATTCTTGCTCTTTTCATAACCATCATCCTATTTTAGATATACATTCAGTCTATATTCCATCTTTTAACATCATAGCCTATCCTTCAATTTTTATCAATTTTGCAACTAGTAAATTAAACCAATTTTAAACTTCTACTTGCTAATTATACTATATTCAGAACTTGTTTTATTAGCATCTGCTCTCATAAAAATACTTAAATAAACACTTAGAAACGCCTGGTATGATACCAAGCGTCCCCTCTACTTATTTTCCCACTCTGTTGCAAGTAAACTATACGTAACCAAGTCCTCATAATGGTCATATAACCATTGTCCCTCACGTATGATGTTCTCGGCCCTAAAACCCATTCTCTCTGGAATCGCTCTGCTTTTTACATTTCCTGCTGCTACTTGTATTTGAACACGATTCAATCTTAATTCATTAAATAAATATCCAAGTAATGCTTCTATACTCTGTGTAATTATACCTCTTCCTTGTGCTTCCTCTGATAAAAAATAGCCAATACTTGTAGATTTATTTTTCCAATCAATATAATGTAGACCAATCATTCCAACGAGTTTACTATCATAACGAATTCCTGCATCAAACCCATTATTATCTGCATAATAATTTAACCAGATTGGGATAATCGGAGTAAAATCGTCAGGTGACTTTCGTTTATCAACCCATAATAACCACTTACGCAGATGCTCTCGATTTGAATCTATTAACTCAAATAACTCTTCTTTATGATGCTGTTGCAAAAGCTCTATGGAAATTTTATCGTTCACTTTAAATGAAAACATATCCTTTTCCCTCAAATCTACATTTTTTCGACTAGATTTACAGAAACAGAATCACAATTCAATATTGATAGCTGATATGTTCCATCCCCTAGCTTCAGAGTGCCTTTATATATATTGCTTTGGTCTCCATACACTTCTTCACTATTATTGCTTTCTGGCCTTGTCAGTTCATCCCAATTTATCGTTCCATTTTGCAAGTCACTATTTGATGTGGCGGATAGAAGAACATTATTTTCCTTACTAACATACACGTCTACATGACCCCCTCCGTCAACTACCCAATGATTTTCAACAGACCCCGGATAAAGTGATATTCGGTTATGCTCACCTCTTACTTCAAGTCGTACAGAAGCCGGTATTACGATTGTTGGATCCAACGTTGTGTAAGTATTGAAAGGACCAGAATGATTGGAAGGATCCTTTATAGTTATGTACATCGTTTCACCAACAACCTTAGTAAATACATAATCATTTTTACTAGCTATAACTGGCTTTCCCTTTGGGTCAACAGTTGCTTGATATGTACCAAACACATGAAGATTACTAGTCAAAGAACTCTCTATTTTAGTCGATGAGCTATTTGTTTCTAGTACAATTCGTTTTATTGTAGTTGGCAGCTGCTCTTCTACCTCAGGCAAATCAATTGTCCGATGCTCTGCTCCGAGAAAAGCTTGTACTTCATCAACCAAACCCGTTGAGGCCAACAAAGTAAAACCAATTCCTATCGTACCGATAATTCCTACAAAGAATATACTTAGTAAATCATATTTTACTATCGGATGTTCTTGCTTTGACAAAAATAGATATAAAACAATTTCAATCCCTAGGACTACAAGAATGAGAGGCCACCATACAAGCAGTGGCTCAAACATTTGGGTATCTCTTAACTGTGAGAGAAACAATAATATACCCAGCATTATTAAAGAAAGTCCCATAGACACCGAACCAACACGCCATTTTCTCATTACGCACTCTCCTTCCGACTTTTACTTCCAAAGATAAGCTTCAGTCCCCCACCAATTAATAAAATACATAAGATTGCACCTTGGAAGTAGTTATAATAAAAGTGAGAAAGATTGAATCCAAATTCGAATTCTAGCATTGGGCTAATAGCCGGTACTACAATACTGTCAAACATATAATAAAGACCTAATGCCAGTAAACCAATTCCGAACCATTTCTGATGGTTGACAATGTAAGAAATCACAGGGATATCTTCAATTTCCTCTTCTCCGTGCTTTGAAACCTTCTGAAGTGCATCGAAAAAGCTATAAAACCAGATGATCGGAATTAAGAAGAGAAACAATGATAATCTAAGAACATCCAGTATATAAATTGCGAATAAAAATGCCGCCATTAGCTGGATGCCTCGCCTTTGTAGTCCTAAGTACATATGTCCTGCACCTGGAAAAATGGAAAGGATGGTCGCAAGAGTTTTACTTTTCTTTCCCTGTTCACGGCGTGTTTCTTCGAAATCTTCCAGTATTGTTTTATCTACTAATTCTTCACCACGTTGTTTTTTTGACACTAACTGTATGGCATCGAACATAGTAAACACCCAAATTACAGGCAGGATACCCAGAAATACCATGAATGCTCCTTGATCCGTAAACGCGGAAATAAATATAACCATTGTCCCTAGTCCGAAAAATCCTGTTAAGAACGTTAATCCCCGATTTATTAATCCAAGCTGAAAGTGACCTAATCCAGGAATAAATGAGAGTAAAATGGTATAAAAACGTTCGGATTCATCTGTTTTCACTTCACTCAAACCAGTAGACTCAACAGTAGCTTCATGATGATTCGAAGTATGTTTACTGACCTTAGATCGTCTTAATAAAAAGAGAATCATGTCAAACACACTAATTACGGTTACAAAGAAAGCAATTAAAAATCCGACTAAGACGGCATCTCCTAAGTACCCCCCGATTGCATAGAGAAATATACCAAATAAAACTGGCCCTACTGCTCCTGCTCCATATATAAATCCTCTAAATTTTCGATTTACATAAAAGTGACCAACACCCGGGATAAACGTTAGAAAAAATGCCAGTATTGGATTAAAATTCATTTTTGCCCCTCCTTTTGTTTTCCTTCAATTATGTCAAATAGTGATAATGCCTTTTCCATTAATCCCTCTGAAACAGGTTTTTCTTGTCTTGCGTCTGAAGAGGCTTCTACAGTTGATACAATCCCGGTTACACTTTGGAAGAATCCGCTTGTCATTAGAATAAAGGTAACTGCTGCTGCAACTCCATAGTGAAAAATCGGACTTTGTAAATCCAATTTCTTCTGCTTCTGTTTCTTCTTAGGGAGATTACGTAACGTTTCATCCGTAAATCCTTCATTCTGAATAATTGGTAATTCCTCAGCTTTGTCTTCGAGCAAGTTCATATACACTTCTAAACATTGGTCACATAATAAAAGATGTTCTTCCATTTCTTCACGCTTTAGCTCAGGTATTTTGTCATTTATATACGCCAGCCACTCATCTGTGTTGTAATGCTTCATGAAAAATCATCCTCCTTCCAATGTCTTCTCATCCAATTTCTTGCCCGGTATAGCTTTGTCTCTACCGTCTTTACTTCAACCTGTTGTTCCTCAGCTATTTGTTGATAGCTTTTTTCTGATATGTAGTAGGCTTGAATAACCTCCCGATAATTAGCAGGCAAATCTTGCAATCGTTCTTGCACTAGTTTCCTTTGTTCCTTACGTAAAAGAGGGACTACTATATTTTCTTCTGATTGAGAGAAGGTTGATAGGTCGTCTGGTTCAAACACAGTTTCATTTTGTCTCTGCTTTTTTCGTTTCACATCGATTGCATGATTAATCGCAATTCTTGTCATCCATGATTTAAAACCTTGTGAACTATACTCGGGGAGAGCATAATAGATTTTTAGAAAAACCTCCTGTGTAGCATCCTCCGCATCCTTTTCATGCCTAAGAATAGGATAGATTACTCGAAACAGGGTATTCTTGTATTTTTCAACGAGTAAGCGAAACGCATGTTCATCTCCAGCTTTCACCTTCTCAATTAATACTTCATCTTGGATGTTGCTCCCCCCCTTTCTCTTTCATCTATACTAATAGACGAATATTCTTTTAGTAAACCCTACACTTTTTTCAAAAAAATAAAGGCCGGACGTTTTTTCGTCAGACCCTATCATTCTATTTAGTTAAAACCCTCTAAAACGATTGCTCCTCCGGTGTTGGCTATTACTACTTCACCAATAGGGATATCAAATTCTTTTATAACTGCCTTTAAAGCGGTTAAATTCCCTTCTGATTTATCAGCTCCAGAAAGATATATAGTAAACCCCAGACATTCCTGCCCGCTTAGATCCTTTCCATAACAAAAAATCGAGCTATCGTTCAAACCCTCCCGATATGAAAAACCTAATTTCTTTATTTCCTTCTCCATTTCAACAAGTGTAGACTGATACTTTTCTTGCAATGCCAAATTCACAAAATGGATATCCTCCGCTAAAGCTGATGTAAGTTTTTCATAACTCGTGATGTCCGTTACATTATAGTAAAATGTTAACGATTCAGTTTTGTCTTTATAAGGGTAATCGATGAGTAGATTGTAAACTAAAAAATCCTCTTTTAGATTCTCATTATATTCTTGTAAAATAGCAAATATCTGATACAAGTCTTTTAGCGACTGTTCATTATTTAACGAAATTGTTCTTTCCGATACCACACTTACCTCTAATTCTGTAGACGCTGTACGATCTTGAGCTCTGCTAAAATTCACAAGGGCATACCCCAACTGATTAAGTTCTGCCCTATATTTACTTTCAAATGCTTGTCCAATTTCGTAAGCTTCTGCCTGCTTTTTATAATCGTCTCCGACTACCTCAGACTTCATTATCCCATCTAATAGTATGTCGAACTCAAAGGAGGGTTCCTTTTTGCTTTTTACTATATACGTACGGTCTCCCATATTGCCTTCATTTTTACTCTCTCGATAAATGAACTCAATTTCTTCTACATCATATTTGGTTTGAACATACTCTCTTACTAGTTGATCAATTTCTTCTTGTGATTCACATCCTGTTAGAAATAGAAAGCATGATATCAATAAAATCAGATAAATGTACCTCAAAGGAAATATTCTCCATTCTATATTTTCTGATTCAACATTATCGAAATCTCTCAGTAACGTCTATTAAATTTTTACGCCATATTTCGACATTGAAAAAGACCTTCAAATGAAGGTCTTAAAGAGATCAATGTTTGTTTCGATTTCGTATTTTATAGATGATTGTTGCTACCAATGCTGATGGCAGGTTGAGAAGATTTCCTTGTTGATTAAAATGCAGCTGTTCCTCTTGAAAAGACATACTTTCATATTGTTCATTTTGAGTTTGGTTTGCTTTTTCTCTACTTTTCTTCATTTCGTCAATGTATCGGTACTGAACAGGAACCATAATTAGAAAGTAAAGAACAAACACTGCCGCTAGAATAATAAAAACGATATCCAACCTACTCACTCCCTTTAGGTATTGCATTTACTAATGTATACGTATGAGTTTGTGCAAGGTTTCAAAAAGTTGGAAATTAACGTAAAAAAGTTACCGCCCAATTGGCGGCAACTGAATATTAGCGCTTATTCATTTCTTCAACCAGGATTTTGTTTACCATTTGCGGATTGGCTTGGCCTTTAGTTAGCTTCATTACTTGACCCACCAGGAAACCAATTGCTTTTCCTTTTCCACTCTTGAAATCTTCGATTGATTGTGGATTTTTATCTAAAATTTCTACAATAATTGTAGTAAGTGCGCCTTCATCCGAAATTTGCACTAATCCTTTTTCTTTCACAATTTTTTCAGCATCTCCACCGTTTTCAATTAGTTCCTTGAAGACGGTTTTTGCTATTTTGGAAGAAATTGTGCCATTTCCAATTAACTTTATCATACCTGCTAACCCTGCTGGAGTGAGGGCAATTTCATGTAATTCCTTTTGCTCTGCATTTAAATAGCCTGAAACCTCTCCCATAATCCAGTTTGATGCCTGTTTTGCATCGGCTCCTTTTGTAACTGTCTCCTCAAAAAAGTCCGACATTTCCTTGGTTACTGTTAACACACTAGCATCGTAAACCGGGAGGCCAAGCTCCTCAATATAACGTTTCTTACGTGCATCTGGAAGCTCAGGTATCTGAGCTCGTACTCGCTCTTTCCATTCGTCATCAATATAAAGCTCCACTAAATCAGGCTCAGGAAAATAACGATAATCATCAGAGCCTTCCTTTACACGCATAAGAATGGTGGTTTTAGTCGCTTCATCATAACGGCGTGTCTCCTGTTGAATTTCTCCCCCGGCAGACAAAACCTCAGCTTGACGTGTTTGTTCATATTCTAGACCCTTTTGAACAAAGGCAAAAGAATTTAAGTTCTTTAATTCTGTTTTTGTTCCGAATTCTTCCTGCCCTACAGGTCTAAGTGAGATATTGGCATCACAACGTAGGGAACCTTCTTCCATTTTACAATCTGAAACGCCAGTGTATTGGATGATTGATTTTAATTTTTCCAGGTAGGCATACGCTTCTTCTGGAGTTCTTATATCTGGCTCTGATACAATTTCAATAAGCGGTGTTCCTTGACGATTCAAATCGACTAATGAATACCCGTCACCCGTATGAGTAAGCTTTCCTGCATCTTCCTCTAAATGAAGACGTGTAATTCCTATTCTTTTCTTTTCACCGTTCACTTCTATTTCAATCCAGCCGTTTCCTCCAATTGGTTTATCGAATTGAGAAATTTGATAGGCTTTTGGATTATCCGGATAAAAATAATTTTTACGGTCAAACTTTGTCTCTGTCGCAACTTCACAGTTTAAAGCCATTGCAGCACGCATTGCATATTCAACAGCTGTCTTATTTAACACAGGGAGTACACCCGGATACCCTAACTCTACAACACTTGTAAGTGTATTAGGAGCTGCTCCAAATTCATTTGGTGTACCTGAAAAGATTTTCGATTGTGTTTTTAGCTCAACATGTACCTCTAACCCAATTACCGTTTCATAGTTCACTTTTATCACCCCTTACAACTGTGGTTTCTTTTTATGAAAATCTGTTGCTTTTTCAAACGCATCTGCAACTCGATAGATGGTGCTTTCATCAAAATGCTTTCCAATGATTTGTAGACCAAGTGGCAGCCCATTTGAGAAACCACACGGAACCGAAATACCTGGAACACCCGCTAAGTTAACAGGGATTGTTAGAATATCATTTGCATACATTGTAAGTGGGTCTTTCGTATTTTCATCGAATTTAAATGCTGGAGTAGGAGTAGTCGGTCCAATAATTACATCATATTTCTCAAATACATCCTCGAAATCCTTCTTTATTAAAGTCCTAACTTTTTGGGCCTTTTTATAGTAAGCATCATAGTATCCTGAGCTTAACGCAAAGGTTCCCAGCATAATTCTACGTTTTACTTCATCACCAAAGCCTTCACTTCTAGATTGCTTGTACATTTCAAGTAGATTTTCAGCATTGTCGGTACGATAACCGTACCGAACTCCATCAAATCGCGCAAGATTTGCAGAAGCTTCCGAAGAAGATAGGAGGTAATAAGTAGCAAGTGCATATTTTGAATGTGGAAGAGAAACTTCTTCCCATGTAGCACCCAATCCTTCAAGGACTTTTAAGGCATCTAATACCGATTGACGTGCCTCTTCTGATACACCTTCACCTAGATATTCCTTCGGAACGGCAATCTTAAGTCCCTTTATATCTCCTGTTAAGGCTGATAAATAATCCGGGACATCAACATTTGCCGAAGTTGAATCCATTGAATCATGGCCGGCAATGGCTTGTAATAAGTAGGCATTATCTTCAACTGTACGTGTAATTGGGCCAATTTGATCAAGCGAAGACGCAAATGCAATTAACCCGAAACGTGATACCCGTCCATAGGTTGGCTTTAATCCGACTACCCCGCAAAATGCTGCAGGCTGACGAATCGAACCACCTGTATCTGATCCTAGCGAAAATAATACCTCACCAGCTGCAACGGCTGCAGCAGAACCACCACTTGAGCCACCTGGTACACGTTCAAGGTTCCATGGGTTTTTGGTTTTTTTATAGCCTGAGTTTTCAGTAGAAGAACCCATTGCAAACTCGTCCATATTCAGCTTTCCAATTGTAACGGTTTCTGCTCCCTGAAGCTCCTGAACAACAGTGGCATCATAGATAGGATCGAAGTTATCTAAGATTTTACTAGCGGCAGTTGTTCGAATACCCTTCGTTACGATATTATCTTTTACGCCAATAGGTAGACCAAACAACAGACCAAACTCATCTTTTTTCCCAATTGCCTCATCTAACTGCTTTGCATATCGTCTTGCATTTTCTTCATCTAAAGTTAAAAACGCTTGTACCTTATCTTCAACTTCATTTATACGCTTATAGGATACATCCACAAGGTCAGTAACCGTAATTTCTTTTTTATGTAGTAATGAATGCAGCTCTGATACACTATGTTCAAATAATGACAATGTTTCTCCCCTCCTTATTCAATGATTGATGGTACGCGAAACTGTCCATCCTTTGTATCCGGTGCATTCTTTAAGACTTCCTCAACCGGCAACCCTTTTGTTGCCACATCCTCACGCATGACATTCTTAATAGACAGAACATGTGATGTTGGCTCAACGTTTTCAGTGTCAACTTCATTTAATAAATCCGCAAAAGTAATAATCTCATCTAACTGTTGTTGAAATTGTTTCGCTTCTTCCTCTGTAACAGCCAAACGTGCCAAATTTGCAACATGCTTCACTTCCTCAATCGAGATACGTGACATACTCCCTTCACCTCCATAAATTCAAAAACCCTCAACAATAGAAAAGCGCAAGGCACCCGACTGACTATCGATGTGAACCATAAGACGAAATGCTTGAAGGTTATTTCTTTCTTTTACTTTCAAAACGTTTGACTTATAACGAGAGCCGACTGCACCAAGAGCTAGACCATCAAAAGCTAGGTTGAAATTCATAACCTTCTTTTCTTTTAGATAATAAACTGATAATACCAAACATTACCTCCCCTCGGCAACAACCGGTTAATCACATATCAACATTATCCACAATATCCACAATGGTGCCAGGCACATTGAAATGCGGAAGCGCCTTGACCAGAAACGAGAAAACTGGAGGCTCCGACGAAGGAAGCGTTTTTTTGCTTCTGTAGGAGGAGGTGAAGTTTCTCGAGTTTCTAGGCGCTGGAGCTGGACACCGATAAGAAACACATTTGTCCACCCCAGAAAGACACTTACATAATGTAAGCAGATAAGTTTCTTTTGGTAGTGGTAATTTGCTATAGTATTACCATATTACAGTACATGGAGTGAGACAGTATGGATAAGATTAGTTCTGTAGAGCGTTTTAACGAGGTTATAAATTCAGATGGTGCGATTGTTGTGTTTGATACAACTTGGTGTCCTGATTGCAGACGCTTGGAGATGTTCATCGGTGACATTATTAGCAGCCATAATAACGTAAGCTGGCACAGCATTGATAAAGATGAATTCCCAGATATCGCTGAGAAATACAATGTAATGGGGATTCCTAGTCTACTTTATTATAAGAACGGTGAAAAACTTGGCCACCTTCACAGTGCAAATGCTAAAACACCTGATCAAGTAAATGAATATTTAGAAGGCTTAGGAATCTAAATAAGAAATGCGCAAGCGCCTTGGAAAAAGGAACATCGACTAAAAGCCGCCACGTCCTGTGGCGAACGCCGATGTCAGCACATCCTGTGCAAGTCCGACAAGCGCTGGAACCCTGACGAGGAGGCTGTCGCCGCCGCAGGAGGAGTGAAGCGACCTCGAGCTGCTTAAAAGCAAAGCTTTTGCGCAAGATACTCTAAGAAGCTTATTCAGGTAGGAAAACTGGCTAGGCGCTGGGGCTAGACACAAAAAAACAGGTTGAAAATTATTTACTTTCTACCTATTGAAAAGGGCGTCTATGTAAAACACATAAAACGCCCTTTTTCACTTATTACTTTTTATGTACTACTAATTCCAGAATAACTTCTTCTCCCTCTAACATTTCCCCAGTATTTACAAACCCTAAACTCTCATAAAACCGCAGAGCAGAAATATTTTCTGGTTCAATTGAAAGACGAATATACTCGCAATCTTCATTACGACTTAATAGATTAATAACTTCTCTCATTGCCTGCTTACCATAACCCTTCCCTTGATAGTGGACATCAATCATCATTCGCGGTACCCAATATTTATTTCGGACTTCAAGAGATGGATCATAATCGGTCATAACAAACCCAACAACATCTTCCTCTGCATATATTGCATAGGGGGTATAGCAGCTATTCACCTTTGATTCTGCAATTGACAATACGTTTGGAGCTATATAATTGGTCTGTTCTTCGGCTACCTTTAAACCAATGCATTTATAAATATTTTCTATGGTAATTGGTTTTATTGTAATTTTAGACATAATGCCCCTCCCTTTCCTTTCTAAAGGTAATCTAGAAACTGATTGGTCGTCAACAAAAAGAAATCCCCTTTATCGGAGGATTTCTTATTTCTTATTCTTTGTTAATTTAAATTACTATCTTAAAAATTACGATGCTTTTAACTCTTCTTTAACACTATCGAATTCTTCTTGGATTTCTTTAGAAGGTGCTTTAGTTAGTAAGCTTCCTATAACAACTGCAAGTAGAGCTAGTAGAAAACCTGGAACAATTTCATAAAGGCTAAATGGAATAACTGCCTCTTTAATCACTTCACCAGCTTCATTTACCTTGTCAGTGGATAGAATCTTCCACACCACAACTGTAACTGCTCCTACAATCATTCCGGCTAGCGCTCCCCAACGATTCATCCGTTTCCAGAAAAGGGAGAGAATGATAACAGGACCAAATGCAGCTCCAAAACCAGCCCATGCATATCCTACGAGCTCTAATACTTTACTTTCCGGGTTATATCCAAGAAAAATAGCAATGATAGCTATTAATAAAACCGCAATTCTTCCAACCCACATTTCTTCTTTTTTACTAGCATCCTTTTTAAAGATCGCTTTATAAAAATCTTGTGCTAACGCACTGGAAGAAACTAATAGTTGTGAATCTACAGTGCTCATTATTGCTGAAAGAATAGCCGCAAGTAAGAAGCCCGCAACCCAGGGGTTAAATAAAACTTGTGAGAACATAATAAATACTGTTTCGGAATTTGCTAATGGCGCATCAGCAAAATAAGCGATACCTGCAAATCCTATGAAAATAGCACCAATTAATGATAATACCATCCATACCATGCCAATAAGACGAGCTTTTGGTATCTCTTTTGTGGACTTAATCCCCATAAAACGAACTAGGATATGCGGCTGACCGAAATAGCCTAGCCCCCAAGCTAATAATGAAATAATACCTAGGGTTGTTGCACCTGACATAACATCTAAGTGGGATAAGTCTATTTCTCCAATTTTAGTAACAGTTTCTCCCCAACCGCCCAGCTCAAAGATTGCCACAATAGGGATTATGATAAGTGCTAAGAACATTAGTATTCCTTGAATAAAGTCGGTCCAGCTTGCAGCTAAGAAGCCTCCAAAGAATGTGTATGAAAGGATAACTCCGGCTCCAACCCAAAGTGCCAGTTTATAATCCATGTTAAAAGAACTCTCTAATAAAATTGCCCCACCAACTAGACTTGCTGAGGTATAAAAGGTAAAGAATAATAGAATAACAATTGCTGAGAAAACACGAAGCAACTTTGAATGATCACGAAATCTGTTTTCTAAATAATCAGGAATGGTAATGGAGTCATTCGAAACTTTTGTATATAAACGAAATGGTTTAGCTATAAATTGCCAGTTTAAATAAGCACCTACTGCCAATCCCACTGCAATCCAAATTTCTCCCATTCCCCCCAGGTACATGGCACCTGGTAAGCCAAGCATGAGCCAACCACTCATATCAGATGAACCAGCACTTAATGCTGCAACTCCTGCACCCAATCGTCTACCACCTAATACATAGTCTGATAGGTCCCTAGTCATTCTTGCTGCAAGAATACCAATAACTAACATTCCCACTAAATAAATTATTATTGCTGTTAACGTTGGTACGTTAATATCCATGTCTAGACATCCTCTCCTCTTTCAGTAAAATAAGTAATAATCGATAGCAAAATTAACGATAACATTGGCACATAAAGCCAAAACAATGTTGCACCCGTTAAACTATGTTCCATTGGCTCACCCCCCTAAAAATCAATTAATACCATCCCTATGCAACCTCATACAATTTCATGATTATTCTTATTTTTATAAAATAGCTGCACTGTGAAGAAAACACCTTTTAAGCGTAGCACATATAAGTATTCAGAACAGAATGAATTATATAAAAATATATTTAATATGTATAAAAATACATAAATGTGAATCAAATTAACAATTTGAGTACAATAACCTAATATCTATTCATGAAAATTTATAAAATTAAATTGAGTTTTGTCATCATTTTGTCATAAAGTGAGACTTCAATCAGTGGGTTTTTGTTTATCCCACTGATTGTTAATCACGCAGAGCCTGATTGATTTTTCTCACCAATCGGGTGTTAGAGTCTGTTATCTCTCACCTAATTGTTACATTTTGAAGTGGGAGTCTTACGGAAGATTACGCCGGGAAAAATATTTTTTATGTTTTTTCTCTTGCAAGCTATATATTTGTTATTTTTCAGAAATACTGGGAGAATATATAGGAGTAAAATTTATAATTAGGAGAATGACCAATGAAGGTAAAAATTAATCGAAATGCAGCTAAAGTCATCAAACAGATGTTAGCAAGTGATGAAGCTGAAGGAAGAATGATTCGTGTCATTATAACTGAGCATCATGGGAATCATGCTCATTATGCATTACAATTCGACAACCCTACTGAACATGATGAGATTGTTAAGACGGATAAGGATGTCGATATCCTTTTAGATACACGTGATGCTGAATTTTTAGATGGAGTTTGGATTCAGTTCTTCTATGTTCCTGAGGAAGGCTTTACCATTACAAACCCTTCTAAAGGATACAATCATCAACATTAAAAAAGCGAGGTTATTCCTCGCTTTTTATATTGACACAACATTTCCAGCTACCTGTCTAGAAGCTTTCCTTAATAAAGGAAACGTGACAGTAAACGTCGTACCCTGATTTAGTTCACTTTCAATTTCAATTGTACCTTTATGGTTTTCTATTATATTAAAACAAACTGCAAGCCCTAACCCAGTTCCTTTATCCTTTGTTGTGTAAAACGGCTGGGTTATTTTCGATAGAATTTCTGGTGGGATCCCATATCCTGTATCTCTTAGTGAGATAATAACATCTTGATCGTGTGTAGTAATACTTAGATGGATCTCTCCACCGGCGGGCATTGCTTCAATCGCATTTTTTATAAGATTTATAAAAACTTGCTTAATTTGATTATCGTCACATGTAATCAGTAAATTTTCATTACGTAACTCAACCTTCATATGTACATCTTTCAAGGCAGCTTCCGTTTCCATAAGAGTAACCACTTGTTCAATAATGGTTACCACATTTTTTTCACTAAAATTCTCTTTATTTGGCTTTGACAAAAGTAATAGTTCCTTAATAATTCCTTCCACTCTCGTAATCTCTGAATACATAATATCCAAGTATGGTCTTTGTAAGTCTTGTCCATTTTGCATAAGCTGCACAAAGCCTTTTACAGAAGTTAATGGATTTCGTATTTCATGAGCGATACCCGCCGCTAGTTGACCAGCGGTTGACAGTTTTTCATTTTTTCTCATTAAACTCTCTGCTTTTTTTCGCTCACTAATATCACGTGCAACCCCAAGTACCTTCTTGATTTCTCCACTCTCATCCCTGATGGTTTTTCTACTAATTTCAAACCATTTATACGAACCGTTCTTATGTAGTATTTGACATGTACACATATCTGCGTCATGTAACGGTGGATTACTTATTTTTTCTCTATCCTCAGGATGAAAGATTGCTTGTTTATTTGTTCCTACTAATTCACTCGGGAGATATCCTAATAACTGATATACCGCTGGGGATATATATTCATATAAACCGTCTGGAGAGCTATGACAAATAATGTCTTGGATATTCTCAGCTATTAATTTATGCAGCTCTTCACTTTTACGGAGTTGCTCCTGCTCCATCATCCTTTCAGTTATATCCTTAGCAATCCCATACACACCCACTATTTTGTTATTCACCACAATAGGCACATTCGTTATGTATGTGTAAATACGTTTCCCGAATTTAGAAATTGCTGTGAGTTCATAATTTAGAGATTCTCCCTTCGCTGCTAAATAAAAATAACCACGGGCTTTCTCTTTATCTTCGATGGCCACTAGAGGATCGAATGTTAGTAGCTGTAAATCCTCACTTGTATACCCTGTAAGTTCTTGAAAACTCTTATTTATAGATGTGAATTTACCTTTCAAATCCAATGAAAATATAGCATCAGGATTATAATCAAACAATGACCTATATTGTTGTTTACTAATATCTAATTCTTCCTTTTCCTTTGTTATATCACGAAAATGTACCGCAATACCGTCCTCCATTGGAAAAGCACTAACTTCAAACCATATCTTTAAAGGTGAAAAATACTCTTGAAATTGTACCGCAATTCGTTCTACCATTACCCTATTATATTCATAGTAAAAGGTGGAACGAAACGCCTCTGGGAACGCATCCCAAATCATTTTGCCAACAAGTTCGTCCCTTGTACGTAAAAGTAACCTTTCTCCCTCATGATTTATATAAGTAAAGCGCCAGTTACGGTCTAATACAAAAAACGCATCCTTCAACTGATCAACAAAGTGTTTCTGGTATACATTTTTCTTCTTCGAAAACCACCTTTTAAATATTTGCATGACTCCCCCTAAACCCTAATTATCTCTATACTTAAACGAATATTTGGAATTTAATTAATTTAAATATAAAATACATCCTCCGAAAAATCAACTTATCCCCATTATCCACATTACCCACATTGGTGTCAGACACCACAAAAAGACAACTGTCCACCCCAGGAGGACACAGGGAGAAATCGCTATCATTTTTGGGTTATCCACATGTGGATATGTTTTTCATGGAAATGTAAAAAACCTCTCCGCAAAGGAGAGGTTTTGAGATGTTCTATTATAGCATTTCTGAAGTTGTTTTTGCTTGCATGTGAAGTAGTAGGTAGTCTGGGCCACCTGCTTTTGAGTCTGTTCCAGACATGTTGAATCCACCAAATGGTTGGTATCCAACAATTGCACCTGTACATCCACGGTTAAAGTAAAGGTTACCAACGTGGAAGTCTTCACGTGCCTTTTCAATGTTTGCACGGTTGTTTGAGATAACCGCACCTGTTAAACCATATTCAGTGTTGTTAGCAATGTCAATCGCATGGTCAAAGTCACGAGCTTTACTAAATGCAACAACAGGTCCAAAGATTTCTTCTTTCATGATACGAGCATCTTCTGCTACATCAGCAAAGATTGTTGGCTGAATGAACCAACCTTTCGAATCATCGCCTTCTCCACCATGAAGGAGTTTACCTTCTTGCTTACCAATTTCTACATAGCTCATAATCTTATCAAATGCACCTTGGTCATTAACTGGACCCATGAACGTTTCTTTGCTTGTTGGGTCTCCAACTGTTAATTCTTTTGTTAACTCCACAGCGCGATTTAATACTTGGTCATACACATCTTCTACGATAACTGCTCTTGAGCATGCAGAACATTTTTGACCAGAGAAACCAAACGATGATGCAACAATAGACTTAGCCGCCAATTCAAGGTCTGCTTCTTTATCAACAACAATTGTATCTTTACCGCCCATTTCAGCGATTACACGTTTTAACCAGATTTGGCCTTCATTTAACTTAGAGGCACGTTCGTAAATACGTAGACCTACATCACGTGAACCTGTAAAGCTGATGAAACGAGTTTTTGCATGGTCAACTAAATAGTCTCCCACTTCAGAACCACTACCAGGAATAAAGTTAACTACACCTGCAGGAAGTCCCGCTTCTTCAAGTACTTCCATGAATTTAGCCGCAATAACTGGAGTTGTGCTAGCTGGTTTTAATAACACTGTATTACCAGATACTAAAGCAGCTGTTGTCATACCAGCCATAATTGCGAATGCAAAATTCCAAGGAGAGATAATAACACCAACTCCAAGTGGAATGTATGTAAAACGATTATGTTCAATTGGACGACTTTCCACAGGGATACCGTCTTTTAATTTCAGCATTTGACGACCGTAATATTCCATAAAGTCAATCGCTTCTGCAGTATCTGCGTCAGCTTCATTCCATGGTTTACCTGCTTCTTTCACTAATAGAGCAGAAAACTCATGCTTACGACGACGAACAATTGCAGCTGCACGGAATAAAATATCAGCTCGCATTTCAGGATTAGACTTTCTCCAGGTTTGGAACGTTTTATCAGCAACTTGCATTGCCTTTTCGGCAAGTTCACGATTTGCTTTTGATACGCTACCTACAATTTCTTGCTTATTAGCTGGGTTTACAGAGACAATTTTATCTTCAGTTGAAATGCGTTCTCCGCCAATAATTAGATCGTAATCTTTTCCAAGATAAGCCTCAACAGTTTTTAGGCCCGCCTCAAACGCTTTCTTATTTTCCTCAATTGAAAAATCTGTAAATGGTTCATGTTTATATGGTACTACCATTCTACTTCGCCTCCCTTTCAGATTTTTAACCTCAACAATAACATTCTACTAGATATATGTATCTTCTTCAAATAAAGTGGTAATAGTCGTAATATTCCCACACCGTTTTTTTAAGGAGATAGAAAAAACTCTTTCATTTAACTGTAAAAAAGACCTAACTCTAAGCTAGGTCCTATTTGCATTAATTATAAACATGTATGGTAGGCTCATTTTCTCCCGCATCTCGTGTTATTACGCTTTCCGGTCCATCTTCAGAGTTTATGTACACCTGAAGAGAGACATAGTTTTCAAAATGCTCCATGATGAGACCGGTTATATATTGTGTGAAACCAATAACTTCTGCCTTACCGTAGAATTGCATTGGAATAGTCAGGGTCAACTCTTGTAGTTCATCATCCTTATAAAACCCTCTGCCTATAACTGCTGTAAAATTAGGAAAGAACTCGGAAATATCAGAAGAAAAATTATCTACTTTTAATGCATCTTCACGATAATTCTCGGTCGCTTCTTTTGATGGGAAAAAGAAATAGCGTTCATTAATAGCTTCCCACTTACCAATTTTAGAGCTGTTTGCACCCACAGTTGTTTTCATAAAGAAATTTCCTGGAGCTACTGAATTAGCCGCTTCTTGTCTAAACAAGCCGACCATAATCGGAACATCTTTTATATTTTCGTATTCCTTGTCAGTTCGTAATCTGTTAATAATTTTCTCTGCAGCTTTTTGGCCTTCTCTTTCAATTGTTGCTTGATCTATCTCTACTTCCCTTGGATAACCTCCTACAGAAGCAGGTAAATTATAATAATGATGAGAGTTTAGACCAATCCCAATTACGATACCGCCAATTTGTAACTTATCATCATTATTTTTTATTAAGTAATTTTGCTCAGCAATGGTAGCGATATAAATAGGACTCTTTTCCATTGTTGCTTCATATTCATCATCATTACCCGGTGCCTCAAAAATTGGGTTTAATCCCTCATTAACAGTGCCCTTTTTCGCACTCGCCATTTGTGCATCGGACTTTTCACGCGTTAACCAACGTTGAATGGTTTCTTTTTCTATGTGTTGACCTTCCTGGAAAAAGTATTTGTCCGACGGAAAAGAATCTTGTGCAATGCGCATCAATCCCGTTTCAAATTCATCAACGTCCAATCGATTATTAACGTATTCTGCTACAATTCCCCTGGCTTTTCCAGTCTTATAAGGTAAAACAGCCTTATAATATGAATCAGAAATATTATACCTTGGAATAATCGCTTGCTCCGTTTCTTCTTCAGAATCCTGAATAACCTCTGTTTCTTGTTCAAACTTCGGTGCACATCCTGTTAAAAGAAGAACAAGTGATAACCCCAATAAGAATAGGTTTTTCAATACCGAACACCCCCTTACTTCCTTAGTTCTTGAACCATACGTTCCTCATCCCAAATTTCAATACCAAGCTCCTGTGCCTTGGATAGTTTTGAACCCGCTGCCTCACCAGCAATTAGTAAATCTGTACTTTTGCTGACACTGCCTGTCACTTTACCACCAAGCGCTTCAATCTCCGACTTCGCTTCATTTCTTGTTAATTGCTCCAACTTACCAGTTAATACAATGGTTTTACCCGCAAAATAGGAATCACTATCTTCAACCGCAACTGCCTTTGGCCCTTTGTATTCCATATTTACACTGTATTCTTGAAGTTCTACCAGCAACTCCTGAACCTCTGGCAACTCGAAATATGTTACAATCGCATCGGCCATTTTTTCTCCGATTTCATTAATTGATGTTAGTTCTTCTCTATTCGTTTTTTGTAGATTTTCCATTGTTTCAAAATGTTGTGCTAAGGTTTTAGCTGCCTTTGCTCCAACATGGCGAATCCCCAGACCAAATAGTAGTCTTTCAAGAGAGTTTTGTTTAGAAGTCTCTATCGCAGAAATAAGATTGTCAGCAGACTTTTCACCCATACGTTCTAAGTTAATGAGCTGCTCTTTTGTTAATTTGTAAAGGTCTGCAACATCCTCTATTAATTTCTCTTTGAACAATTGAGAAATGACCTTCTCACCTAGACCATCAATATTCATGGCATTACGTGACACAAAATGAATTAGTCCTTCACGAATTTGGGCAGGACATTTCGGATTAATACATCGTAACGCAACCTCACCATCTAGTCGAACAAGCTCACTTTCACATTCAGGACAATGTGTCGGCATATGAAAATCAATTTCTTCACCTGTCCGTTTTTCCACTAAAACATTAACTACTTCCGGGATAATATCCCCAGCCTTTTTAATAATGACAGGATCTCCAATTTTAATATCTTTTTCACGGATCAGATCCTCATTATGAAGAGATGCTCTTTGCACCGTAGTACCCGCAACTTGAACTGGTTCCAAAATGGCTGTAGGTGTTATCACGCCCGTTCTACCTACACTTAATTCAATGTCAATCAGCTTTGTAACAACTTCCTCAGCAGGGAACTTATAAGCGATTGCCCAACGTGGACTTTTCGCAGTAAATCCTAATTCCTCTTGTTGATCAAGCGAGTCTACCTTGATTACAATACCATCAATATCATACGGCAGATGCGGTCTTTTTTCTACCCAGCTAGTAACATATTCAAGTACTTCCTCAATAGTCGTACATTTTCTACGTTCTGGATTTGTTTTAAAGCCCAGTTGGTCAAGCATATCTAATCCTTCACTATGTGACACAACTCCTGTACGTCCCGTATCAGCAATACTATAAACAAAAATATCAAGATTTCGACTTGCTGCTATCTTTGGATCCAATTGTCGTAAAGAACCTGCTGCCGCATTTCGAGGATTCGCAAATGGCTCTTCTTCATTTTGGAGCCTTACCGCATTTAGCTTTTCAAAAGACTTTCTTGGCATATAAGCTTCGCCACGAACCTCAATATCAATCGCATCTCGTAAACGTAATGGTATTGAGCGAATGGTTTTTAGGTTGATTGTTATATCTTCTCCAATCGTTCCATCGCCACGGGTCGAACCTAGAACGAACATCCCCTGTTCATAACGAAGGGATACAGCAAGACCATCAATTTTCAATTCACATACATAAGAGATACTATCTCCAACTGCTTCACGCGCCTTGCGGTCAAAATCACGTAAATCCTGTTCGTTAAATGCATTTCCAAGGCTAAGCATCGGTGTTCGATGCTCAACCTTTTGAAACGCTTCTAATACATGTCCCCCAACACGCTGCGTAGGAGAGTCTTCAGTTTTTAACTCAGGATATTCTTCCTCAAGCTTAATTAATTCGTGTAATAGTTGGTCATACTCAACATCAGGCACAGTCGGTTTATCTAAAACATGATATTCATAGTTATATCGGTTTAAAAGTTCATGAAGCTCTTGTACTCTTTTTTGCACTACCTCATTTTCCATACAACCAACCCTTTCCAAGTATGAATTTAATCATTTAAAGAGAAAGACTTTAATTAGCTTTTGTTATTGGTGCAAATTTTGCCAGTAATCTCTTAATTCCAGTTGGGCTTGGGAAGGCAATATCAAGTTCTTTTGATTCACCTTCTCCTTTTACACTAACAACTGTACCAATTCCCCACTTTTTATGCTCTGCCCTGTCGCCTACTTTCCAGCCAATTTCATCGCCACCAGTTGATGTTGCTATCGGACGAGCAAAGGATTTGCGTTCAGACTGACTTACCGAACTAGAAGGTGTAAATGGAGTACGCATTTGTTGCTGTCTCTGCTGCTGCATTTGTTGTCTTTGCTGCTGCATTTGTTGTTTACGCTGTTCTCCTAAATCCTCTATTAATTCTTCCGGAATTTCACTTATAAAACGAGAAACTGGATTCATATTTGTGCGCCCGTATAAGGTTCTCATTTGAGCATTTGTTAAATAAAGCTCTTCTTCTGCACGTGTAATACCAACGTAGGCAAGTCTACGTTCTTCTTCCATTTCTTCCTCATCCATTAATGAACGACTATGCGGGAATACCCCTTCTTCTAGTCCCATTAAAAAGACAACCGGAAACTCTAATCCCTTTGCTGAATGAAGTGTCATTAAAACAACTGCATTGTTTTTATCATTTTCATCTTCATCTAATTTATCAATATCAGCAACAAGCGCTAAATCTGTTAAAAATGCAACTAAGCTTTTATCATCGTTTTGTTTTTCAAAATTCTGCGTAACAGATAAAAACTCGTCAATGTTTTCTAAGCGACTTTGTGCTTCAATTGTTTTCTCAGCTTTAAGTATCTCACGGTATTCTGTTTTCTCTAAGACACTTTCCACTAATTCAGTAACTGATAAATAATCCTGCATTTGATCCCAGTTGTGAATTAGACTTCTAAAATCTCGTAATGAATTCGTGATTTTCGCACTTAAACCAATATGCTCCACTTCCTGAAGGGCTTGGAATATTGAGATATCATTCGCATTAGCATAATTTGCTATCTTATCAATTGAAGTAGCACCAATACCACGTTTTGGTACATTAATAATCCTTGTTATGCTAATATCATCATCCGGATTCGCAACCACACGTAAATACGCTAGAAGATCTTTAATCTCTTTTCGATCGTAGAACTTTATTCCGCCGACAATTTGATAAGAAATATTTGATTTTAGTAATACTTCCTCCATAACACGTGATTGTGCGTTTGTGCGGTATAGGATAGCAATATCTGCAAAGGTTCTCTTACCATTATCAACTAATTCTCTAATTTTCCCGGCAACAAACTGAGCTTCCATTGATTCACTATCAGCACGATAATAGAGAAGCTTAGCACCTTCATCATTTTCAGTCCAAAGCTTTTTTGGTTTACGATTCGCATTTTTTTCAATCACCTGGTTTGCTGCTTGAAGAATACGTTGGGTTGAACGGTAATTCTGTTCTAGTAAAATAACACTGGCATTTGGGTAGTCTTTTTCGAATGAAAGGATATTCGCAATATCTGCCCCACGCCAACGATAAATGGATTGATCAGAATCCCCAACAACACAAAGATTCTTAAATCGTGTTGCAAGTAATTTTACAAGCATATATTGTGCACGGTTCGTATCCTGATACTCATCCACGTGAATGTATTGGAACTTACGTTGGTAGAATTCGAGCACTTCGGGTACACGTCTGAATAGTGTAATAGTAGTCATAATTAAGTCATCGAAATCGAGAGCCTGGTTTTTACGAAGACGCTTTTGATACATCGTATAAACATCACTCACAACCTGTTCGTACATCCCGCCAGCAGTTTTTTCATATTCTTCCGCTGAAATCAGCTCATTTTTTGCACTGCTTATTGCCCCAAGGATACTACGTGGGTCGAACTTTTTCGGATCAAGATTTTTCTCTTTTAAGATATTTTTAATAACCGATAACTGGTCAGTTGTGTCTAGTATTGTAAAATTGCGATTAAAGCCAAGTCGATCAATATCCCTTCGTAAAATTCGTACACACATCGAGTGGAACGTTGAAATCCAAATATCTTCAGCCGCTCCTCCTAATATTCCTGCTACACGGTCTTTCATTTCACGAGCAGCCTTATTTGTAAAGGTAATCGCTAAAATGTTCCAAGGAGCAACCTCTTTTTCAACCATTAAATAAGCAATACGGTGGGTTAACACTCTTGTCTTACCACTTCCCGCACCAGCCATTATTAAAAGTGGTCCATCTGTTGTTTTCACTGCCTCTTGTTGTTCTTTGTTTAGACCCGCTAACAATTTATTACTTAAAAATTGCACTTGTTCCACCGCCCTATATAAATGTTCATCAAACATACGTTCTATTTTACCTGATTTTCTACAGCTTTTCCATATCTTCTATATTGTAATTACCCTTTAATAGCTTGTACCGTTTTAAGAGCAGCATCAATATCTTCATACACAAAATTTCCAACCACAATTGTATCCGCATACTGACTCATTTCTTTTGCCTGCTCCACGGTTTTAATGCCCCCGCCATAAAATAATTTTGTATTCTTTAATTCATTACTAACCTTTTCCACAACCTCACTATCGCCATACGTACCACTATATTCGAGATAAAAGATAGGAAGAGAAAACATTTTCTCAGCCATTGCAGCATAAGCTACAACATCCTCGATACTCAATTCTGTATTAGCATGTGTTAACTGTGCTGCTTTGCAATCTTTATTTAAAATACAGTATCCCTGCATGATAATTTCATCCCAATTCATTACATCCCCAAACGACTTCACCGCTTCATGATGTAAGCCCATCATCCAATTTGTATCCGTACTATTCATAACAGAAGGGATAAAATATAAATCAAAGCCAGGTGTGACTGACTCAATATTTGAAATTTCTAATACACATGGTACTGTATAACGGCGAATGCGCGACATTAATGCAAGTACATTATCCAATGTAACTCCATCACTACCTCCAACTATAATGGCATCCGTACCTGATTCACAAACTCTCTCTAATTGTTCATCATCAATTTCCTTATTTGGATCAAGTTTAAAAACATGTCTCCACTCTCTATAATCGTACATGAAGATCCTCCATTCATATATCCATTTCTCCATTATATCAAAACTCACGCCATTATTAATACCTCTACACAATTCCAAGTGAACCAATTTAATCCTGTTAGATTAAAAGCGTAAGCGCCTTGGAAAAAGGAACATCGACTAATGGCCGCCACGTCCTGTGCGTCGGAACCCTGACGAGGAGGCTCGATAAAAAGCAAAGCTTTTTTCCTGCGAGGTTTTTCCTCACGAACCTTCCCTCAGTGTTGCCGCCGCAGGAGGGGTGAAGCGACCTCGAGGGGCTAGGCGCTGAAGCTGGATATAGACACACTCTACTAAAAAAAAAAGCCGAAACACATTGTTTCGACTTTTTTCTTTCCTATTTTTCTTCAGTTTCTTTTAAACGATCTAAAGCCATTTGATAGGCATCATTTCCATAGTTTAAACATCTCTTCACACGGGATATTGTTGCTGTACTAGCGCCAGTTTCAGTTTCAATTTTATGATACGTATTACCTTCTTGCAGCATTCTTGCAACCTCAAGTCGTTGAGCTAATGATTGAATCTCGTTAACCGTACATAAATCATCAAAGAATCGATAGCATTCTTCCAAGTCGTTTATTGATAGAATTGCATTAAATAACTGATCTAGTTCTTTACCACGTAATTTATCAATTTGCATATAGTTTCTCCTTTAATGTTCTTTATTAAATGTATAATTAGTTTCCAAATGAAACGGCGCCTGTAATTCCTGGTGATGTTGGAATAATATTAATCCATGTTTTCCCCGGGACAAATCCTACCTCTTTTCCATTAGAGAATGGGATAATTCGTCCATTTACATTTTGCCATTCTATTTCTTTTGCTTTGCCTTTTTGTAACAAGTACCCTTTTCCACCAGAAGTTGTATCAATCGTTCTTCTTCCCGCTTCATCAATTACTTGATGACTCATTTCCACAATAAACACATTATCTAGGAGAACAGGCGTATTTGTTTCACGATCTACTGTTTGTTCACCTGCACTATATCGTTCGTATCTGCCTTCCTCAGCATTAAAATCGTATACTGCGGCAAATGTATCTCTTGATGAATAGGAAACTCTAACGTGTTCAGCCGTTGTTCCCTCAATAGTCTCTATTTCTTCGTCAGACAAAAACGTAAATGCCTGAACTTCTTTATCCATCGAATATCCTTCTTGTTCCGCCCCTTTAACAATGTTCTCAAATGAGATGTAAGAATTATGAGGAGCTACTCGATGATCTGCTCTCCAGAATAAACTGCCATCGTAAACCATACCATTAAGGTTATCAATATTTCCACTATTTAAGATTTGCTGCGCCTCTGGACTCCATCCATGTGCTACATATAAAGAATCGTACCCTTTACTTAATTCAATATAATAATCACGAGCACTACGGACCGGTCCAATGATTTCAGGCTTCTCACTTTGAAAAACGGCTAAAAATCTTGTAACATCTCCTTCTGCTAAAACCTCATACACAACGTCAGCCATATGCAGACCAGATTGTGGACGTGCCTTCGGATGATTATTAACCATAACTGCATAAGGACGATTTGATACTTCCTCATCAGTACCTAACCCTGTTAATGGAAACATGTTTTCTAGTTCTGGCTCTTCTGTCACAACAGGTTCTTCTTGTTTAGGCCCTGTATCTTCTTCTTTTACTACCTCTTCTTTTTTATTACAAGCTGCTAAAAATAGTACAAGTATTATGCCGAATAATAGTAAACTTTTCTTCATCAAAAGCCACAACCTTTTTCTAATTATTACTAATTTTACACTTTTATATTTTAACGCATTATCGACGGAAAGAGTACAGTTTTATTCATAACATCATAAATTCCTTGTGGTGTAATGCGTATATATGGCAAGTGCGTCGAAGATAAGAACGATAATGTATAGATTGGGTCGCTATGATTGTACCCACGCTCTCTTAGAAGAGTATCAAATTCCTTCTCTAAAGACATTAACTCTTCTACTGATTTCGTTGAAGTTATTCCACCTATTTCGAGTGGTATTTCATGAATAATCTCGCCATTTTCAGTTAAAACGATTCCACCGCCAAGTTCCTTCATACGGCTGAATGCAAGCATCATATCTTGCTTATTCTTTCCAATTAACACAAAATCACCCGTATTGGAAAAAGAACTAGCAAAACCGGACACCCTGTTAGCAAACCCTTTCACAATTGTATTTACTCGCCACTTTCCATTACGGTCTATAAGCATTATAAAACTTTCATCATGTTTCATGGACAATTCATCGTATGATGCATCAATTGTAATGGAGTAAGGTTTCATAATAACTGCATTTTCCATTTTCATCCCAAACGGCATGGAGAATTGCAGGTCATCCATTGTTAAATCCCAGTTTGTCGATACATGTGAAAAGCCATGACTTTTCCATGGAAACGCTTTACTAAATTCGTGTACTTCATCGTTTCTTTTAACCCATATGCCTTTTGCCAGTACTGACTCCGGAGTTGGGTTATCTTTTGAGGACAAGATATTAAGATTCGCTACACGGCCCGTCGCAATCATTCCATGTAGATGCTCGATATGATAATGACGAGCAACATTAATGGTTGCCATATTATATGCATCGATAAGCGGAACTCCTTTATCAATGGCTATTTTAATCATATTATCGATAATTCCATGTTCGTAAAAAGCAGGAGGTGATCCATCCGTTGTGAACACAAATTTATCATATTGATCGATTCCTAACTCATGAATTTCATCAAGGATAGTTGGTAAGTCAGGTCGTATCGAAGAATAACGTAAAGATGTTGTATATCCTTGAAGTAATCGATTCATGACATCTTTTCCTGTCATTGATTCATGATCACAATCAGCTCCTAACAACATTAATTTTGCCAATGTTTTTTCGGATGCTCCAGGAAAATGACCTTCAATTTTTTTACCTTTACGTTTTGCTTCTTGTATCCAATGTAACATTAGATCATCACCAGCTAAAAGCTTCGGCCAACCTGTTAATTCTCCACCTTGAACAACCGAATCATGATCCAGCCAGCTAAGCACATTTCCATTTGAAAAAGCTTGTTCTTCGTTCTGGATTTCTGTTTGTGCATCAAGCCTGCACCACCAATACATAGATACCGGCAAGTTCTTCATCTCATTCAAAAAAGAAAACGCTTTCTTTTTTGTTAATTGTAAAGCAAGCACCAGATTGTCATTTATAAGTGTAGTCGTACCAGTCTGTGATGCATACTGAGCAAATGTATGGGGATTATATAAATGAAAAGTATGGGCATGTGGTTCAATATAACCCGGCACTATATATTTTCCATCACAATCAACTACTTCACATCCTGTGAGATCAGCGGGTAGTTGTTGGCCGACATAGATTATGCGGTCTTCATAGATCCAAATATGTGCATGTAGCCACTTCTTAAGCATTTGATTTAAATATGTTACATTTTTCAATAAAATTGTTGGGGACTTCTTCCCATCTATTACAGCAACATGTTCCCTGAGTTGCTTATTTTTCCAACGATACCGTTGCTCAGGCATAAACATCTCTCCAATCTCTACCATAGCTTCATATGAAGCTATTATTATCGTACCATATTAACCAATTTAACGCACTAAAGAGTTTAGATAATTTTAAATTTTTTCTGCAATAAATTTTCGGGACAATTTATAACCGTATAAAAATTTAGTTATTGTAGAAATGATATGACAACGGGGGTAGTATTATGAGGCCAAATATAGGCATGATTAACGCTTTAATCCGTATAACGTGTGGATTTACAATGCTTGCGTGGGCTACAGCAAAAATGGTAAAACGCCCTTGGCGCGAGAGTTTTATCATAGTAGCAATGCTTGGTGGTATGAAAGTAGCAGAAGGGATAACTCGCTTTTGCCCATTAACTGCTCTTTTTAAAGAATATATGGAAAAAAACCAAGATGAACAAAACAATGACAGATTACCCGACGTAATTAATCCGACTTAAAATAAAAAGGTAAGAAGGCGTCCACCTTCTTACCTTTTATTACCTACAGAAAGGAGTAGATTGAATTTGTCATTTTGGGAATATGCTTCAGATATGTTATTTGTCCTTATTGCAATTATAGGAGGAATTGTTGCCATTTCCTATGCTTACATTAGGAAGAAACGCGCGAGATAGATCTGTGTCCGATATCCTTACGGTAAAACAGGTTTGAACATTGAATATTTTCCGCCTCACGATAGACACAGTTTTGCGCCTCTTCAAGTGTTTCGGCTTGTGCAACGAGAGTTACGACCCTTCCTCCGTTAGTAACAAATTGTCCATCAACTATAGCAGTACCTGAATGGAAAATGTTAATGGTAGTATCTAGACTAGAAAGTCCCTCTATAACAGCACCATTCTCATAACTTTCCGGATATCCTTTAGATGCTAAAACAACTCCAATTGCCGCTGAACTTGACCAAGACAACTCAACTTTTTCTTTAGCTAGTAACCCGAATATAACCTCAACTAAGTCGTTCTCAAGTCGCGGAAGAACAACCTGTGTTTCTGGATCTCCAAATCTTGCATTAAATTCTATCACCTTTGGCCCGGAGGTCGTTAAAATAAGGCCCGCATAAAGAACTCCTGTAAATGGTCTTCCTTCCAATTCCATTGCCTTAACTGTTGGTTTGATTATCGTTTCAACAGCTTCTTCTACAACTGTTTCTGGAATCTGTGGAACAGGCGAATAAGCACCCATTCCTCCAGTATTTGGCCCCTTGTCGCCGTCAAAAGCACGTTTATGATCTTGTGAAATGACCATTGGGTATGCAGTTTCCCCGTCTACAAAGGCCATTAACGAGAACTCCTCGCCTTCAAGGTACTCCTCTATCACGACTCGTAAACTCGCCTCGCCAAATTTACCAGCCTCCATCATGTCATAAAGACTTGTTAAAGCCTCATCAACACTCATTGCAACCGTTACACCTTTTCCAGCTGCTAGACCGTCTGCCTTAATAACAATTGGAGCCCCTTTTTCAAGGATATATGATTTTGCTTCTTCATAAGAGGTGAATGTTTCATATGATGCTGTTGGGATTTGATAGTTTTTCATAATTTCCTTCGCAAAAGACTTACTACCTTCAAGTAGAGCAGCGTCCTTTGATGGGCCAAATATCTTTAAACCCTCAGCTTGAAACTGATCCACAATACCATTTATCAATGGAACTTCTGGACCGACAATTGTAAGGTCCACTTTTTCAACTTTCGCAAATGTCAACAAGGCATCAAGGTCAGCTTCATTGATATTCAAAATAGTTGCTACATCACTCATACCTGGATTACCAGGTGCTACAAATACCTCATCCACCTTCTGACTTTGAGCAACCTTCCAGGCTATTGTGTGCTCACGTCCACCTCGTCCGATGATAAGTACCTTCATTTAGTCCACCTCTTTACGATGATTTTTCGAAATTTCTAGTGCTTGAAATGACGTACTCCTGTAAATACCATGGTAATTCCGTACTCATCTGCTTTTTTAATCGAATCTTCATCGCGAATCGAACCACCTGGTTGAATAATCGCTGTTACACCCGCTTTAGCAGCTGCTTCTACTGTGTCATCCATAGGGAAAAATGCATCAGACCCTAAAGCAGAACCTTGTGCCTTTTCACCAGCTTGTGCAAGTGCAATATTCGCTGCTCCTACACGATTCATTTGCCCCGCACCAATTCCAATTGTCATATCGTCTTTTGCTAAAACAATTGCATTTGACTTAACATGCTTAACTACCTTCCAGGCAAGCTTTAAATCAGCCCATTCCTTTTCAGTTGGCTCGCGTTTCGTTGGAATTGTGATCGTTGCATCCTCAAAAGTATAAACGTCTTCTTCTTGTACTAATAAACCACCACGAACAGAAACTAACTTCTTTTCAACCTCTTGTTTCTCAGCAATATTAACCGTTAATAAACGGATATTTTTCTTTGAAGATAGAATCTCAAAAGCTTCTTCACTAAAGGAAGGTGCAATCACAATTTCTAAGAAAATTTCATGTAACTTTTGAGCTGTTGATGCATCTACTTCGCGGTTCAATGCTACAATACCACCAAAAATTGAAGTCGAATCTGCTTCATATGCTTTTTGATAAGCTTCTTCTATAGTAGTTCCGACCCCTACACCACATGGGTTCATATGTTTAACTGCAACAACTGCAGGTTCTGTAAACTCCTTGACTATTTGAAGAGCTGCATCTGCATCATTAATGTTGTTGTATGATAATTCTTTCCCATGTAATTGTGCTGCAGACGCAATCGAGAACTCCGTTGAAAGTGGCTTTTTATAGAATGCAGCCTTTTGATGAGGATTTTCACCATAGCGTAGATCTTGCTCTTTCTCATATGTAACTGTTAACGATTCTGGGCTATCTTCTCCAGCTTCCTTCGTTAAAAATTCTGCAATTACTGCATCATAGGCTGCTGTATGACGAAATACTTTTGCTGCAAGCTTTTGCTTGGTTTCAGCAGCTACTGCACCAGTCTGATTAAGCTCATCTAATACTTTATTGTAGTCTTGTGGATCAACTACCACCGTTACATACTTGTGGTTTTTGGCAGCTGAACGAAGCATAGATGGTCCGCCAATATCAATATTTTCAATTGCCTCAGCAAATTCAACATTCGGCTTCGCAATTGTTTGCTGAAACGGATATAGATTTACTACTACTAAATCGATTGGTGAAATTTGATGCTCGTTAAGTTGTTTTACATGTTCTTCATTTTCTCTAACCGCAAGTAATCCCCCATGAATATTCGGATGTAGTGTCTTTACTCGTCCATCCATAATTTCAGGAAAGCCTGTTACTTGAGAAATACCTATAACGGAAAGACCATTTTCTTCAAGCATACGTTTTGTACCACCCGTTGAGATAACCTCAATACCATGATCTATTAAACCCTTTACAAAAGGGACAAGTCCTTCTTTATCTGATACACTTACAAGCGCTCGTTTAATTGTCACTGTAAAATCGCTCCCTATGTTTGTCATAATACCGTCCTTACAGAGTTGATAGACTTTTACTGGATGAAGTGAATAATGACTGTAATGTTTGTGGATAAAATTCATGTTCAATTTGATGAATCTTTTTCTCCACACTTTCCAACGTATCATGGTCTTCAATCACTAGCTCTTTCTGAGCAATAATTGGCCCGGTGTCCATGCCTTCATCCACATAATGAATCGTAACACCCGTTTTCATCACGCCAGCTTCAAAAGCTTGACCAATAGCATCCTTACCTGGAAATTCCGGTAAAAGCGAAGGATGGATATTAACAATTTTATGACGATAGGCTGATAGCAAGGTTTCACCAATCAGCCTCATATATCCTGCTAATACAATAAAGTCCACATCTTTCTCTTTCAATATCTGAACGATATCTTTTTCAAAAAAAATCTTACTTGGATATTCTTTAGGTGAGAAAATAAAGGATTCTACACCTGCAAGATCAGCACGGGAAATTACCTTAGCCCCCGGTTTATCACAAACAAGCAAGACAAGCTCAGCTTGCAAAAAACCAGACTTAACTGAATCAGCTATGGCTTGAAAATTTGTCCCGCTCCCAGAGGCAAATACCGCTATCTTTTTCATACAAGCGCTCCTCCGCCAAAGGAAACTCCTGCCCCTTCTTTTGCACGGCCGATAATATACGCCTTTTCACCTTGTTCCTCAAGAAGTTTGATAACATCATGAATATCAGCTTCGTCTATAGCAAGAACCATACCTATTCCCATATTAAAAATACTAAACATTTCTAGTCTGTTTAGGTTCCCAGTCTCTTGAAGTAAATCAAAAATTGCCGGAACTGGCCATGAGCCATAATCGATTTCAGCACCTATACCCTTTGGAAGCATACGTGGGATGTTTTCAATAAAGCCCCCACCAGTAATATGGGACATTCCCTTGACCGTAAACTGCTGCATCGCCTTCAAGAGCGACTTTACATATATTTTCGTTGGTTGAAGCAGCTCTTCACCAAGTGATTTTTCGAGTCTACCATAAGTTTTTGCTAGGTCTAATCCACCTTCTTCAAGTAATACCTTGCGAACAAGTGAGTATCCATTACTATGAATACCACTAGAAGATAAGCCGATGAAAACGTCACCTGGATTAATTGAATTCCCCGTAACAAGCTTTGATTTTTCAACAACGCCTACTGAAAAACCAGCGAGATCGTATTCATCTTCTGCATACATACCAGGCATTTCTGCAGTTTCGCCGCCAATTAAGGCACAGCCTGCTAGTTCGCATCCATCCGCGATCCCTTTTACAATTTGTTCAATTTTTTCAGGCAATGCCTTTCCACAAGCGATGTAATCTAGAAAATATAACGGCTCAGCACCTTGAACAACAATATCATTTACACACATCGCGACTGCATCTATTCCGATTGTATCATGCTTATCCATCATGAATGCCAGCATAAGCTTTGTGCCGACTCCATCTGTACCTGAAACCAACACAGGTTCTTTTACATTTATCTTCGAAAGATCAAACATTCCCCCAAAGCTTCCGAGTCCCCCCATCACTTCAGGTCTAACTGTCTTTTGCACATGCTTTTTCATTCTGGTAACAGCTTCATAGCCTGCTTCTATATCTACTCCGGCTTGCTTATAAGCATTTGCCATCCTTACGAACACTCCCTACCTGTATTCTACGAACGTCTTGAGTTAATGATTGTTTCTCATAAACTCTTTACTTTATTTCCCATTGTTTTATAGGTTATGGTGATTTCCGCTCCTGGCACTCGCTTTCCGCGGGCGGACCGTGAGCCTCCTCTACGAAATGCGAAAGCGGCTTGGTTAGAAACGAGGAAATTGGCCGCCAATAACGCCACGTCCTGTGGCTTTGGCGGCACTAGCACATCCTGTGCGTCGGAGACTCCGACAAAAGAGGCGCCTTTTACCTCTGACGGAGGAGTTGAAATTTCTCGAGTTTCTAGCCGCTGAAGCTAGACAGGTCGCAAGCTCCTGCGGGGTCTCACCTGACTTGCACAGGACAAGGAATGCTCCGGCAGCATATGCATCGCACGAAGAAAATGCGTAGCATTTTCGAGGATGTGCTGACGTCTACGTTAGCCACAGGACGTGGCGGTCATTAGTAGACGTTCCTATGAACTTCCCGCAGGACTTTGAGAGGCTTCTTTGAATTCTCCCACGCACGAAGAAAATGCAAAGCATTTTCGAGGAGTCTCATGCCATGCGCTCCAATCACCCTTGTAGTAACTAATCAACAATAGTCACTTGAAAATACTAAAATAGCAACATAGAACATAGTAATGAGATCACTATTTAATCTCGATTCCTCACACATAAACCTTCTCATGCGGTAACACTGTATCTGGAAAAATCTCTGTCGGATATTTACCAGTAAAACAGGCCATACATTGACCACGGCTTTCACCTTCATACGGTCTTCCAATTGCTTCTACAAGACCTTCTGGGCTTAGAAATGTTAATGTATCCGCTCCAATAATTTGACGGATTTCTTCCACCGAATGAGCCGATGCAATCAGTTCCTCGTGTGTTGAGGTGTCAATTCCATAAAAACACGGATTTTTGATTGGAGGTGAACTAATACATACATGCACCTCAGTTGCACCCGCATCACGCAGCATTTTTACAATTCGTCTACTTGTTGTACCACGTACAATCGAATCGTCTACCATTACAACGCGCTTACCTTCTACCACTCCACGTACAGGTGAAAGCTTCATTTTAACCCCTTGCTCACGTAGAGATTGTGAAGGTTGAATAAACGTCCGGCCAACATAACGGTTTTTGATTAATCCTAGTTCGTATGGAATACCGGATGCTTCTGCATAGCCGATTGCCGCCGAGATACTAGAATCTGGTACGCCTGTAACAACATCTGCTTCTACCGGTGCTTCAAATGCAAGCTGTTTACCTAGGTTTTTTCGTGCTGTATGAATATTAATTCCATTGATTGAGCTATCCGGACGTGAAAAATAGATATATTCCATGCTACACATCGCACGGTTCGTGTTTAGTGAAAATCTTTCAGATGTCATACCTTCATCCGTTATTACAAGAAGTTCGCCAGGCTCTACATCACGCTCATAGGTTGCACCTACAACATCAAATGCACAAGTTTCAGAAGCTATAACATACGCATCACCAAGGCGGCCAACTGATAAAGGACGAAGACCATTTGGGTCAAGCGCAACAAGCATTTTCGTTTCCGTCATAATGATAAAGGCATATGCACCTTTTAACATTGATAACGAATTTTTCACACGGTCCTTAATTTTTGTATATCCGCTCCTTCTCGTTAAATGAGCAAGAACTTCAGTGTCTGATGTTGTTTGAAAAATACTTCCTTGATTCTCTAACTGATGCTTTAAGTCATTTGCATTTACTAGATTTCCATTATGTGCAATTGCAAGGCCACCAACTTGGGAATGGAATAGAAGGGGCTGAACGTTTTGAATGCCCCCACCACCTGCAGTAGCATAACGTACATGCCCCATCGCCGCTTTTCCGTGTAAGTTATCTAATTGGCCGTTGCTAAATACTTCATTAACGAGGCCTTCCCCTTTTACAATACGAAGCTTTTCTCCATTACTTACAACAATACCAGCACCCTCTTGACCTCGGTGCTGCAAGCTATGCAAACCGTAATAAGTGATTTGCGCGGCATCCGGGTGCCCCCAGATTCCAAATAAACCACATTCTTCGTTTAAGCCTTTGAGTTCAGCAAGCATGGGATAGCTCCTTTCCATGTTCTTTTTACCTCTTCAACAGGGAGGTTAACAAGATTGTTTCCTTCTTGATCCTGGATGAATAGAGTTCCCTCTTCTATTACTTCTCCAACATAAGTCGCTTCTACAAGTTGTTCAAACTTGGCTTTATTTTCTGGTTTAACAGATACAATAAAACGGGACTGTGTTTCACTAAATAATTCAACTACAGCCTCACCATTAATAGTAGCTCTTGCTCCTAACCCTTTTGATCCAATTGCACTCTCAGCTAATGCTACAGCGAAACCGCCCTCTGCAATATCATGAGCAGAAGCAACCAATCCGGCACGAATCGCAGCAAGGACTTGCTGCTGACGTTTTCTTTCAATCACTAAATCTAACTCTGGTGCCTGACCAAAGATTTTTCCATTCAATAACTTTTGTAATTCACTACCACCGAACTCCGGCTTTGCCTCACCTATTACATAGATAAGGTCTCCTGCTTGCTTGAACTCTTGAGTGGTAATATGAGCTACATCTTCAATTAATCCAACCATTCCAATTACAGGAGTAGGGTAAATCGCTACGCCATTTGTCTCATTGTAAAGCGAAACATTCCCTCCGATAACAGGTGTACCTAAGGCAACACATGCCTCACTTATTCCATCAGCAGCCTTTTCAATCTGCCAAAAAATCTCTGGTTTTTCTGGGTTACCGAAGTTTAAGTTATCTGTAACAGCAAGCGGTTCTCCACCAGAACATACGATGTTACGTGCCGCTTCACTAACAGCAATTTTCCCACCAATTTCAGGGTCTAAATATAGATATCTAGAGTTACAGTCTGTTGTCATTGCAAGTGCCTTTTCAGTTCCACGAACACGTACAACTGCAGCATCCGAGCCAGGTGAAACAACAGTGTTTGTTCGAACCATATAGTCATACTGATCATAAACCCACTCTTTACTTGCTATTGTAGGTTGAGCAAGTAAATCTAGTAGAGTCTTCTCTAAATCTATAACAACAGGAGTTTCCACATTCATCGCTTGAAACTCACGATAATACGCAGGCTCACTTGATGGCTTATGATATACTGGTGCATCTTCTGCTAATGCATCAACAGGGACATCTGCAATTACATCACCCTTGTGAAGTAATCGAAGCTTTTTATCATCTGTTACCTTTCCGATTGCTACTGCTTCAAGGCCATATTTCGTTACGATGTCTTGAATCTCTTGCTCCCTGCCTTTTTCAACAACGATTAGCATACGTTCTTGAGATTCTGAAAGCATCATTTCATAGCCTGTCATTCCAGTTTCACGTTGTGGTACTAGGTCAAGGTCCATCTCAATTCCTGAACCTGCTTTACTTGCCATTTCTGCTGAAGAACTTGTTAATCCTGCAGCACCCATATCTTGAATTCCGACTAACGCATCACATTTTACCAGTTCAAGACAAGCTTCAAGTAATAACTTCTCCATGAATGGGTCTCCCACTTGAACCGCTGGACGCTTAGCATCTGACTCATCTGAAAGCTCTTCAGAAGCAAAAGTAGCACCGTGTATTCCATCACGACCTGTTTTTGCCCCTACATACATGACTGTATTGCCAATACCTTTTGCCAACCCTTTTTTAATATCTTCATGATTAATTAAACCAACACACATTGCGTTTACAAGCGGATTTCCTTCGTATGATGGATCAAATTGAATTTCTCCACCAACTGTTGGAATTCCAACACAATTTCCATATCCCGCAATTCCTGCCACTACTTCTTCAAACAAGTATTTCACACGTGGAGAAGTTAACTCACCAAAACGAAGCGAGTTTAATAATGCAATTGGTCTTGCCCCCATTGAGAACACGTCACGAATGATTCCTCCAACACCAGTTGCTGCACCTTGATAAGGCTCAATAGCAGAAGGGTGATTATGACTCTCAATTTTAAACACGACTGCTTGGTTATCTCCTATATCAACAATTCCAGCCCCTTCTCCGGGACCTTGAAGAACACGTTCTCCACTTGTTGGGAACTTACGTAATACCGGCTTCGAGTTTTTATAGCTGCAATGCTCTGACCACATAACAGAAAACAAGCCTGTTTCTGTATAGTTTGGAAGTCTTCCTAAGATGTTTTCAATTAACGCAAACTCAGAATCATTTAATCCCATTTCACTATATATTTTTTCAGCCTTAATTTGCTCCGGACTTGGTTCAAGAAGTAACGACATGTGCTGCTAACCTCCAATTTTTCACAATTGATTGAAATAGCTTTCTTCCATCTTCACTACCTACTAATTCTTCTACTGCACGTTCTGGGTGCGGCATCATACCAAGGACATTTCCTCTTTCATTCGTAATTCCTGCAATATCCATGATGCTACCATTTGGGTTTGCGTCATGATACGTAAACGCAATCTGGTTATTTTCTTGTAATCTAGCAAGTGTTTCCTCATCGCAATAATAGTTTCCTTCACCATGTGCAATCGGAATCGTTATGATTTCACCTGCTTTGTATTCTGAGGTAAACATGGTTGTATTATTCTCAACTCGTAACTCAACTGGTCGACACATGAATTTTAATTTTTCATTTCGTCTCATTGCACCTGGGAGTAGTCCCGCTTCTAATAAAATCTGAAACCCATTACAAACGCCTAACACAGGTTTACCAGCCTCTGCAGCCTTAACAACTTCTTTCATGACATTTGAAAAACGCGCGATTGCGCCTGAGCGTAAATAATCTCCGTAGGAAAACCCTCCAGGCAATAGTACACCATCAAAACCATCTAAACTTGTTGCATCATGCCACACATACTCAACTTCTTCGCCAAGCGCATCCTTTATTGCATGATACATATCTACATCACAGTTAGAGCCGGGGAATACGATGACCGCAAATTTCACAGCGCGACAACCTCCTCAACTTCATAGCGGTAGTCTTCAATTACTGTATTTGCTAAAAGCTTTTCACAAATTTCTCGTACTGTTTGGTCTAAATTCGTAACCTTCTCATCAATTGTTAATTCCATATACTTACCGATTCGGACATCCTTTACCTCGTTATAGTTAAGGCGATGTAACGATCCTTTTACAGCACTACCTTGTGGGTCTAACACACTTTCTCGTAATGTTACGTATACCTTCACTTTATAGTTCATGCTATTTTTCCTCCTAAACGATGTAAAATTTCAGTATATGCATCTGTTAAATTACCTAAATCACGACGGAATACATCCTTATCAAACTTTTCATTCGTGTCACAATCCCACAAACGGCAAGTATCCGGTGAAATTTCATCAGCTAATAAAATAGACCCTTCATTTGTTACACCAAACTCAAGCTTAAAATCTACCAGTCTAATATTTAATCCTGAAAAATATGTTTCTAATACTGAATTAATTTTTAGCGCCTTTTCCTTAAGCTCAGAAACCTGTTCCTTTGTAGCAAGCTGCAACATGTCAATGTGATCCTCTGTAAAAAGCGGATCCCCTAACCCATCATTTTTGTAATAAAATTCAACAACCGGTTTTTCTAACTGTGTACCTTCTGAAATTCCAGTTCTTTTTGAAAGGCTTCCAGCAACTACGTTTCTCACTACTACCTCAAGTGGTATAATCGTGACACGTTTTACAAGCTGTTCCGTTTTTGAAAGCTTCCCAATAAAATGTGTCTTGATTCCCGCAACATGTAATTTAGAAAATAGTAAACTCGTAATCTCGTTGTTTAAACGGCCTTTTCCTACAATTTGAGCCTTTTTCTCACCATTAAATGCTGTTGCATCATCCTTATATTCCACTAACACAATTGAATCTTCCGCTGTTTGGTAGATTTTTTTCGCTTTCCCTTCATATAACAAAGCCAGCTTTTCCACGTTCAGGTCTCCCCTCAATTTAGGTCTCTTTTCGATAAGCTGGTGGTTGGAGCTACGTGGCTGCCAACCACCAAAAAGATGCTAAAAATCGTAAATTTGAATTAAAAATCGTATTTTCAGATTAAAAACCGTATTTTCGTATTAAAAATCGTATTTTTCAAATAAAAACCGTATTTCCAAATTAAAAATCGTATTTTTATTTTTTTACCTGTTTTATAAGCCCAGACGGTCAAAAATCATATCTACATGCTTAATGTGGTAGTTATAATCAAAACAATCATCAATTTGTGCTGGAGTTAAACGACTTGTAATCTGTTCTTCAGCCTCAAGTAAGTCACGGAATGGAACTTGCTTTTCCCACGCTTCCATCGCCTTCGGTTGAACTGTATCGTACGCCTCTTCCCTAGCCATTCCAGAATCGATTAACGCTAATAACACACGTTGTGAATAAATTAAACCAAGTGTACGGTCCATATTGCGCTTCATATTTTCTGGATAAACAGTTAAGTTCTTCACAATGTTTCCAAAACGGTTTAGCATATAATTCAGCGCAATTGTTGCGTCTGGTAAAATGATTCTCTCGGCAGATGAATGAGATATATCGCGTTCATGCCATAATGGAACATTTTCGTAGGCTGTCATCATGTATCCACGGATAACACGTGCCAATCCAGTCATATTTTCAGAGCCAATTGGATTTCGTTTATGTGGCATTGCTGAAGACCCCTTTTGACCCTTCGCAAAAAACTCTTCTACTTCTCTTGTTTCACTTTTTTGTAACCCACGAATCTCTACTGCAAATTTCTCGATAGATGTAGCGATAAGTGCTAGTGTTGACATATAATCAGCATGACGGTCACGTTGCAGCGTTTGCGTTGAGATAGGTGTAGGTGAAATACCTAGCTTTTCACACACATACTGTTCAACAAATGGGTCGATATTTGCATACGTACCAACTGCTCCAGAAATTTTTCCAAATTGAACTCCATTTGCAGCATTCTTAAAGCGTTCTAAATTACGTTTCATTTCTTCATGCCATAAAGCCAACTTTAGCCCGAATGTTGTTGGCTCAGCGTGAACACCGTGAGTACGCCCCATCATAACGGTATATTTGTGTTCCTTTGCCTTTTCAGCTACTATTTCTACAAATCGTTCAAGGTCCTTCAATAAAATATCATTTGCTTGTTTTATTAGATAAGAAAGAGCTGTATCAACAACATCAGTAGAAGTTAATCCGTAGTGAACCCACTTTCGTTCTTCACCCAACGTTTCAGAAACTGCACGAGTAAAGGCTACAACATCATGTCTAGTCTCTTCCTCTATTTCTTTAATTCGATTTACATCAAAGGATGCGTGTTTACGAATTAATGCCACATCCTCTTTTGGAATCTCTCCTAGCTCTGCCCAAGCCTCACAAGCTAAAATTTCTACCTCTAACCATGCCTTGAAACGGTTTTCCTCCGTCCAAATAGCACCCATTTCCTCTCGTGTGTAACGTTCTATCATGATTTATCCTCCGATCACTTCTTGTGGTATATTCCATATATGTAATGAATTCGTTTTTTCTAACGCATCCTCGATAGTATTTCCTAAAACGGTAACATGACCCATTTTACGCTTTACTTTTGCTTCCTTTTTCCCATATAAATGCACCTTAACATGTGAAAATTGAGAAACACTCTCTAGCAGGGACTGCACATGCTCACCTAATATATTTGTCATTACTACAGGTCGAAGCAGCGTAGTTTCACCAAGTGGCCAATTACAAACGGAACGTACATGCTGCTCAAATTGAGAAGTTTCACATGCATCTATCGTATAATGACCTGAATTATGAGGTCTTGGTGCCAATTCATTAATAAAGATTTCTCCTTCGCTTGTTACAAACATCTCAACAGCTAATGTTCCTACTAAATCAAATTCAGCAGCCAGCTTCATTGCCATCTCTTTTGCTAAGAACTGAATTTCTACTGGTATCCTTGCTGGAACAATCGATTGGTGCAAGATATTATCAACATGTACGTTCTCTGATACAGGAAATGTTTTTATCTCACCTGCAGAATTTCTGATAACAATAACCGAAATTTCTTTTTGAAAAGTAACCCATCCCTCTAAAATACATGGACCCACTTTAAGTAGTTTACTAGCTTCATTAATGTCATCCTGCTTTTTCAGTACAAATTGGCCCTTGCCATCATAGCCTCCACGACGCGTTTTTAGGACTGCTGGCACACCTATTCGTTCAACGGCATCATGTAGATCAGATTCGTTATCCACTAGAAAAAATGATGCCACTTGTAACCCACTCTTCTGAATGGCATTTTTCTCAGTCCCACGGTCCTGGGTGATTTTTAACAATTTACTTCCTTGAGGTAAATTCGCATTCTCTTCAAGCCACGTTAATGCTTCATAATCAATATTTTCAAATTCGTATGTAATCACATCGCTATGTGAAGCTAATTCTTTAATTGCATTTAAATCATCATAGTTTGCAGTTATCTCTAGATCTGCTATCTGTCCACATGGTGAATTTGGAGTCGGATCAAGAACCGCAACATTGAATCCCATCTCTTTTGCCGAAATTGCCATCATTCGGCCAAGCTGCCCACCACCAATAATCCCAATGGTTTGACCAGGTAAAATTCGATTATTCAAGTTCATCACTACTTTCTAGTACTTGAATTTTTTTCTGCTCTCTCTTTTCAACAAGCGCACGATCCCATTCAGGATTTGAAGTGCCTAGAATAGATGCTGCTAAAAGTCCCGCATTCTTTGCACCAGCTTTACCTATAGCTACAGTTGCTACTGGTACACCGCCTGGCATTTGAACAATCGATAATAGAGAATCTAACCCGTTTAGAGCTCTTGATTGGACCGGCACACCAATTACTGGGATTGTTGTTTTTGCGGCTACCATACCTGGCAGATGCGCTGCACCGCCTGCTCCCGCAATAATAACCTTAATACCGCGTTCTTTTGCTGTTTCGGCATATTCGAACATTAAGTCAGGTGTTCTATGTGCGGAAACAACCTTTTTTTCAAAAGGAATACCAATTTCGTCTAAAATCACACATGCTTCCCTCATTGTTTCCCAATCAGAAGTACTTCCCATGATTACGCCAACTACTGGATTCATTTTATCCTCCCGTTATCTTAAACTTATCAAAAAATGCCCATGGTAGGACTGTCCCGAAAAAAGGGAAAGCAATCCTACCTGGGCACTTTTAAGACAAGTCTTTAAGTTAAGGTAAAATTATACTTTTCCCTCATAGTCCAATAATTTACGGTTATCGGGTAGAAACTTATGGGCCATATTCCCAAGATTATATGAGGTCTTATTACTTTAATCTTAACAACAGAGGTTTTGGATGTCAATTAATATCGAACAATTATCCATTATAATAATTTTAACGTTCGTGTTTTACTCCATTTTACCTTCGAAAATTATTTTTCGGCCACATGGTTCGATAATAATCTCACCATTCCTTTCCACTTCTTGAAACAGTGGTTCTTCCATTCTTCTTACCGGCATGTACCCTTCCTTTTTCATCCGTTCTAAGCATTGGTCAATCGTTTCATTTTCCAACACCTCAAACTTTAACTTGGTTTGTTTTTTCATGATTCAAGCTTACCTCTCTTTACAGACTTCACCCAGAAACCGCCATGTATTGTCTTGGGTTCATATGCAATTATAAATGCTTTTGGATCTAACTCCTGAATCGTTCTATATAACTTAAGTTCGTATTTACGAGGCGTTAAAATCTGCATGGAAAGCCTGTCACCTTCTCTTCCCGAGGATGGCCAGGTTGTAACCCCATAACCTTCATCACGAAGTCTCTTAGGCAAATCCATTTCATATTCCTTTGTAATTACATTAACTGTAATATAGCCTAACGCAAGCATCTCCTCAATTTTCATTCCAACAATTACACCAATTCCATAGCCTACAGCATATGCTATTAAATTCTGTATTTCATTTAAATTATCTAACACCAAACCAAGACCAATAACGTAAATGACAACCTCAATCGTACTTAGAAAGGCAGCAGCATATCGCTGTCCCTTCATCGTTAAAATCATCCGAATCGTAAAAAACGAGACATACACAATATTAATGACCAAAATAATAAGTACCATAACATAAGCATTTTCTAACAAAATTAACCCCCCTTACTTTCCTTACATATGTGTAGCTTTCCAAAGTATTCATTTTACTAAACATTTTCCCAAAACGAAACTGCAGTAAACATGTTTGCATATTTTTATAGGCACATATATCACTTTACACCCATATACTAGAGAAGCAAAACACAGACTGGAGTAGATTGTTATCAGGAGGGTTCCCAATGAAAATGGATCAATTTAAAAGAATGACCGACTGGAGAAATCAGTGGGATCACTTTTTCGGAGAAGAATTTTGGAATGGATTTGCACCATTTTTTGATAATGCCCACTCACAACTTAACCTATATCAAGGAGAAAATGAACTATTAGTTGTACTCAGCCTCCCAGGACTTGCGAAGGTAGAGGATGTTGATATCTTTGTGAATCATCAGACTCTTGAAGTGAAGGGGAAAATTAATCTTAATTTTAAAGGCTTTGATATCATTCAGGAGGGCATATTCCAAGGAAAGTTCGAACGCGAGATTCCTTTGCCATATACGGTAAAAGAAGACCGAATAAAAGCTACCTATAAAAGAGGGCTTCTCCTTATCCACCTTCATAAACTAATACCAGATGATTCTCGTAAAAAAGTGGATGTTATAGATGCAGAAAAGTAAAATGCCCCAGCAAACGGGGCATTTTTTTAGCTAATAGGAGAGTATATGATACTTTCCTAAACGCATAAGTGCAACTACGGTTCTGCGAGAGCAGAGTTTTCTTTATTGCTGCCAGCGAGTTTCACCAATTTGTAAAACAGCTAATTGCTTCTTCGGCAATTTTAGTCTATCCCATTCTTTTAAAAAACGTTCAAGTGCCTCTGGACCGTTATCGTCTGCTAATCGATAGGCTCCATAATGCATCGGAATAAATAAGCTTCCCTTTACCTCAAGAAAGGCTTTAATGGCGTCTTCGGGATTTATATGAGAATCCTTCATAAACCACTCCGGTTCATATGCACCTATTGGCATAAGGACAACATCAATATTAAACTTTTCTCCAATTTCTTTAAATCCTTTAAAATAGCCAGTATCCCCAACAAAATAAACAGTTTGATTTGTTAGTGTATCTTCTATTATCCAACCACCCCAATGTGAAGTGTTCATATCTTTAATTCCTCTTCTTGTCCAGTGTTGCGCCGGAACAAACGTAATTTTCAGACCGTTAGTTGAAAATTCATCCCACCAATTTGCTTCAATAACATTTTTATATCCCCTCTTTGTAAAAGCAGAACGGAGACCAATGGGTACATAAAAAGTAGGTTTTCCTTTTAAACGCTTAATTGAACCAAAATCTAGATGATCATAGTGACCATGAGAAATTAAAACGACATCAATTTCTGGTAACTCTTCTATAGGAATGCCAGGTTCCGTTAACCTCTTTTGAAACCCCATTCGTTTTGCCCAAACGGGATCTGTAACAATATTTATACCATTTACCTGAAGTAAAAAAGTCGAATGACCAATCCAGGTTATCGACGAGCACTCTCGGTTCTGATACACTTTCTGAATCTCTTTGTTCTCATATTGCTGAATCTGGACAGATAAATCCTTCTTATTAGCACGTCTTTCCTTCGACCAACGTCTCATATCTGCAAAGCTTTTTGTATTACTTACATTGTCATAGTTTGTGTATCTTTTTCTGGCCATTGGTTTTAATCCTTTCATCGCCTCGTTAATGTGGTATAAGCGTATCATACTAACTCTTTCATAGCATAATTTCTCTTCTTAAAAAAGAAGGAGAATACAACAAAGTAAAGAATAATTACACGATATATCAAATAATGGAGGAAAAAAATGATACAAATTTATAAATTCGATTGTACAGATAAGAGCTTTGAAATCATATCTTCTCTTTATAATAAGATTTGGGATCAAAATGATTCTGAGGTAATTTATCGTTTTAAAAAACATGCATCTTATGATGGGTTCAAGGGACTTGTTGCTGTCAATAAAAACGGAGATGTAATTGGCTTTACGTATGGCTATACTTCCATGGAAGGACAATATTATAGAGGGCTATTAGAAAAACATCTATCAGAGGAAGAAACAGAAAAATGGTTAACTGACTGCTTTGAACTTGTCGAACTGGCAGTCCACCCAGACTACCGAAAAAAGGGAATCGGAAAAAGCTTAATTGCGGACCTTTTAGAAAATGCAACAAATTCAACATCAGTGCTAACCACACAAAAATCAAATATAAATGCACAATCACTATACAAAAGCTTGGGGTGGAAGGAAATTAGTAATTCTTTCTTGCCAGATGGTAAAACTCTTTATATCATAATGGGCAAAAAGTTGATGGTTGGTTCAAAATAGGATATCTAGTCCCGGTTTTGGAGATTTTTAAGTGAATTTTTCATAATTTGATAGATTAATAGCAATCTGCACTAGTTTTGAGCTAAGGCGAATTCAACTTAATTTAGGTTATGCATTATAATTTGAATTTACGATTTTTAATTAAAAAATACGGTTTTTATATTGAATTTACGGTTTTTAAATCAAATTTATGGTTTTTAATTAACATTTACGGTTTTTAGCAATTTCTGGGGCGGCATTTGACCTTCTTAATCACCGCGTATGCATTTTTTGAGACGTTAAATTAAATTTGTGCATTTTAATCAAAATTTATCATTTTGGCAATTTTCCCAAGCTATAGTACTCAATCAAAACATAATAGAAAACATCAGTTACATTAAAACCTTTTTATAAATATTAGAAAACTCGGCGATTGCCGAGCCTTTAGGCGACAGCAGAGCCGTAGTTGTACTTATGCAGATAGGAAAGAATTTTACACTTTCCTATCTGCAAAAAAAAAACCAGCCATATCAGCTGGTCTTTCTCTCGTGCCTAGCGACGTCCTACTCTCACAGGGGCAATGCCCCAACTACCATCGGCGCCGGAAGCTTAACTTCCGTGTACGATGGTCGGCTTCCGATGAACTTCAGATTTCTGCGTCAACTGCACTCTCTCCAATCCTCATGTACATAGTACATTCCGGTTGTCGTTCCCTTGCTTCCTTGAACTCTTCGCTCCTCGAAACCCAAATATTTTCTTATTTTCAATACTCGATATGCGTTTGTATACTTTTTCCATAAAACCTTACGGTTTTAAAACACAAAAAAGACCAGCCATTCCAGCTGGTCTTTCTCTCGTGCCTAGCGACGTCCTACTCTCACAGGGGCAATGCCCCAACTACCATCGGCGCTGAAAAGCTTAACTTCCGTGTTCGGTATGGGAACGGGTGTGTCCTTTTCGCCATCATCACTAGACTATTGAAGGTTCATTCCTTCAAAACTAGATAACACTCACACATTCAAAGAAATCAATATTGGTTAAGTCCTCGATCGATTAGTATCAGTCAGCTGCACACGTCACCGCGCTTCCACCTCTGACCTATCAACCTCG